>DATMXW010000024.1:0-44185 GCA_035561295.1 Methanospirillum sp.
GTATTATATAATACTATGCTTTTAATGGCAGCCTTTTTAGGGTGTTGTTAGGTACAATTTCTGCATCTATTGGCCATAGGCAGGGCAATTAGGCTGGTGTCAAAACAGATATATTGGGTGGAAACTGAAAGATGAGCTGGAAGACGATTTGCATTTATTTACGCTCTGGAATAAGAGTATTCAATTATTATGACACTAAAAACAACCCTTGCAGCTCCCTTCTATCATAGTCGGGCAGGAAAATTAGGCCGGGGTGAGCTGATGTACTACTACTCCTTTGATCGACGGTGGATGGATAAGGACAAGGTGGATCTGCTCCTGACGAGGGGTCTGGATCAAGGACTCATCGGAACTGATGGGGAATTTTTTTATCCCCTTTTTGATCTTGCTGATGTGCAGATACCCATGGGGTACAAACCTTCGTCCGCGATCCTGGAAGTGGCGGATCCGGTGGAACAATTGATGGATCGCATTGCGACACAGGGTGGCCAGACTCAGGAGATGGTGGCGAGTGCAATGAATGCCCTGGTTAGGGATCGGTTTGATGGGACCATTCGGCCTGAAGCAGCACTGGTAATTCTTGCCAGGCAGCATAATGTCGTGGTTGGTGATCTGATCCCTGCAATCAGGGCTGGTTTTTACAAAAAAGATTAACCGGGTGCTGATTATTCAGCAGCAGGTGCTTCGGGTGCTGCAAAGTAGGTGCCGAGCGACTTTGCACCTTCTTTTGCGACAACAGCGTTAATCTGGACGAAATCTGGAGTGATCTCCCAGCCTCGGACCATCTTACGGCGTCGTTCTCCGTCAAGCACCGGATTGAATCCAACTCCGCCAGAGATCATGAGGCGGCGTCTTCCTGCGATCGGGAGGCTCTTTCTGGCTGGTGTGCCATTGCGGTCTGATGCTCCAGTGATGCGGATCTTAAATCCGTCAAACCCGAGTGGGCCTGCATCTACCTCATCACCAATACGCTTTCCAATAAGTGATCCTGCTGCACTGCCACTGGCGTCGATGTTATATGCTTTACCAGTTGCCGGATCTGAGAGTACTACTTTAAAGTCAACCATGCTATCTGAATTATTATACTGATTTTCTGCGGGCGAGCATGCCTAATCATAGGCGGTCTGGATACTGTGATATTCCCATCCCTCAGCAGAGCTGAGAAGTCTCCGTATACATATGGTCCATATCTTTATAAGGCTACTTTCCCCAGAACGGGTTTTCTTTCCTGAACATTCGGGTAAACTCGTCAAGCACATCCCTGGCATCCATCGTGAGATGAGAAAGCATCTCTGCTTCCAGAACTTTTACATGTCGTTCCGGAATATTTACCAGGAGTTCATCATTCACATCAAAGTGGCGGCCTACGGTGGCTCCATCGATTGAAATGGCAACCTCATCCCCGGCATGGGCCTCGTGGATGTTCTCCTTTCTCAGTTGCATCGACTTTAACTGACCTGACTTCCTGCCATCCTTACGGATCAGATGCACTCCGGTTCTCAGGGTGCCTGAGAGTATTCTCACCCCTACAACTGCAGGATTGTTCTGCCTGAATACACAATCAGGCATTACAACAATCTTTGCAGGGAAGATAATCTGCTCAAAGCGCTTCTGATCCATGTTTCTCTTGAGGACATCCCGCCACTCAAGGTACTTATCAAGGACATGATAGATGACCTTCCCTGCAAAAAGTTCAACCATCTCTGCATAGAGTGGTTCATGGAGGAGATCCTGGGCATCGGGGAGTATCTGGGTGTTGAATGCAATAACTGCACGATAAAATGGTGTCTTGATCGTTTCGGCCTCGATGATATCATGCCTGCTAACCGGCCCTACCTCTGCGCGCATTACAGGTATCTTATTGGCAGTCAGCTCTTTACATAAAGCTTCGAGTGCACCGATGGTATCGGCCTTGATGATAAGGCCCTCGGGAGAAAGGGTGACATTTATCTCGGTCATCTCCCGTTCGATAGCCTCCATTATCTCTGGGAGGTTATCGTTCACTACCCGCACCGGCGATCCGGCGATGACCTGGTCAAGACCAGGGGCACTCACTTTCACTCCGGCTGCGGCAGCGACCGATTTGACCCGTGAAAACCGATCTTCGATCAGGATCTCTTTCATCGGACGGGGCTGGAGTAGTGATCTCACCTTCGTTGTAATGACTCCGGTGCTCGTGGCAACTGCTATTTCATCGCCCACTGAGATTGTTCCATCAAAGAGGATCACATCGATCGTAGCCCCAAGCCCTTTCTCTTCCTTTACTTCCAGAACGGTCCCTGAACCTGGTCCGTCAACGGTAAGGGCAAGGGCATCACTCATATATCGTTGGGCTAGGCCTATCAGCACCATGAGAAGATCCGGAATCCCCTCTCCGGTGTGTGCACTCACGGGGACTATGGCAAGATTTCTGGCAAAGTCACTCACCCGGTCAAAACGTTCAGAAGAGAATCCATGTTCTGCGAGAGATCCGACCAGTTCATACGCTTTCTTCTCAAGCAGGTCGATAGCCCTCTGATTCTGCTTAGCGAAGGTTGAGCGAAATGGCTCATTCTGATGTGCCCGCCATCCTGATATCCGATCTATCTTCGTTGCTGCTACTACAAACGGGGTAGCACAACCCCGGAGGATCTGCAGAGCCTCGATCGTCTGTGGCTGAAACCCTTCGTTAATATCACAGACTACAATCGCAATATCAGCAAGTGCTCCTCCCCGCGCTCGAAGTGTGGTAAAGGCATGGTGTCCCGGGGTGTCAATGAAGAGGAGGCCCGGGATATTTATCTTCAGATTCTGTATTGCTCCGCCCATTGCGGTTATTGCATCAATTGGAACGATGGTCGCTCCAATATGCTGAGTTATCGCCCCTGCTTCACCCTTCACTACTGATGATCCCCGGATCCTGTCCAGAAGAGAGGTTTTACCATGGTCGACATGTCCGAGCACACAGACGATGGGTGTCCGGATATTCGGCCCACCGCTGCCACTCTGACTTTTTTTATCAGATTTCTTTGCCATCGCTGCACCCCCGGGGTACGGCCTCCCTCTCCTGTTTTCCGGGTATTACAAGAGAAAAGAACTATTCTGTATCGTGATGGAGGCCTGATTGAGTATACATGAGTGGTGCAGGCTAATAATGATTCACCAGATTCGATATGGTATCCTGGTCGTTGGGATGGTTTTATGTCTGGTGAGGGGGGTTGTGAATTGGAATAAAAATATATACTGGTGAAGACAGATATAGTGGTGCATTCTGCCAGGATGGGGTAATGGTTATCCTAAGGGATTGTGGTTCCCTCGATCTGGGTTCGACTCCCGGTCCTGGCCTTCAGAGTTAACATCTGTTTTAGTTTTTTTGCTTATGTGGCCTTCTGGCGGTTAATGTCCTGATGAATTTGCAGATTTTTAACTATTGGACATATTGATTTACACCAAGAGGGATTTTTCTTCTCTCTCTCCAATACTCCTGTATGATTTCGTATCGACTTCGCCTGGGAGTATTAGTATGGCTCCTGCTCATCCTGCTTCCCTCTCCAATCCTTGGAGAATCAGGCTCTTTGGGTGATCTAAATATCTCTATTGGAATCATTCCATCCGGAAGCAGTAGTCCGTTTCATCAGGAACTGATTAACTCAGCAAACCAGTCAGCAGTGGAAAGAGGCTGGAAAACTATCATTCTCCCCCCTGATACTGAAGAGAACATCACCGCTCAAAAAGCAGCGATGCAGATCCTTATCCGGGACAGGGTCAGTGCTATTGCTCTGAATGCCCTGAATCCGTCAGAGTTGTCTGCAGAAATATCCGCCGCAGGTGCCGCTGGTATCCCTGTATTATTGTACAACACGCTCTCTCCGGTGCAGGGAGTGAATATCACCGGGTATATCGGATATAACCAGTATGATGGAGCAGCAGAGATGGGATCCTATGCATCCCGCCTCCTGGCTGACAAGAAAAATGAATCGGTCGGAACAGTCCTGGGAAAAGTGTTCATCCTTCGTGGTCTGCCCGGGTTCCATGCTAACCAGCGAACTGACGGGTTTAAAGCTGGTCTTGCACAAAGTCCGGGTATCAACGTTATCGGAGAAGAGATAGCTGGATGGGATAGGGAGACCGCCAGGAAGATAGCCAGTGACGCACTCAAGGCTGATCCTGACATCGAGATCATGTATGGCAATAGCGATGAGATGGCAATCGGGGCAGCATTAGCAGCGCAGGAACAGGGAAAGCAGATCAACTCTGATATATTCATTCTGGGTGTTGATGGAAATTCTCCCACACTTGATATGATCCAAAATGGAACAGTAACCGCCACCCTTGGAGTGTATCCGGATCTTATGGGAGAAACGGTAATTGATCAGATCGAGAGGCTTCTGAAAGGTGAATCTATTGCCGAATATCTGGAGACCCCAGCATTTGTGGTTGATTCAAGGCAGCGTGATGCATATATGAATCGTTCCACATGGACAGATCCTACTGATTCAGGACCTGAAATACTCAAGTAAGAGGCTGCTGGTTAAAGGGAAAAAACGGGGTTTATAAATTCTGATATACCCTGGAAACCCTTTCATTTTTCTTTTTGAACTGTTCCCAGGGTATCAATGTCTGACTGGCGCCTGGATACACAATCAGTATCATATCCCCGGTTCTAATAATTTAGATTCCACATACAGAACATTACTGTGTATATGACTATTCTAACCCGGCTGCTATCCAGGCACTATTTCCCCCTGCAACATTGTACAGGTTATGATATCCGTTTCTCTTCAGAATACTGCAGGCCATCCCAGACCTTACCCCGGATCCACATATGACTGCAATCGGGTATTCTGGATCGAGTTCAAAAGACCGATTCCTGAGATCTGCCCAGAGAATATTCACGGATCCGGGTATGTGGTACCTGCCATACTCAGCACCGGTCCTCACATCAAGGATCTGAAGGTTTTTCAACTCTTTTCGCATCACAGCAAGATCATGTACTGATATGATTCGTATATGATCGCAGGGATACCCTGCAAATGTATAGGCCTGCATCCCTCCAGAGAGGTACCCGGTTATCCGGTCAAGTCCGACCCGGTGCAGCATTAGGGTTGCCGAAGTAATCTGGTCAGTATTCTGACCGACCAGAATCAGGTCCCGGTCAAAGGGAAGAGTCCATCCGGCAAAGGTTGAGAAGTTAGCCTCACTATTCACGCTCCAACTTCCGGGGATGTGAATCCCCCCAAATGCGTCATACCGTCTGAGATCGACAATATCAGCACTCTGTTCGTCGATAACTGTACGCAACTGATCCGGGGTGAGGGCTTTTGGAGCCGGCAATGAGTTCATGACCTTTGGCCCCTTTCGGTTTATTTCAGTGCACCGGCTGAAGTGATCAGGAGCAGGGGGCATATCAGTGGTCAGGTGTCTCGTGAATTCGTCAGGGTCAGATATTGCAACCGGACCATTGAATTCACGTTCATATCCGATAGTGCTAGACCTTTTTGTGGATATGGACCTCCCGCAGAGCGACCCGGCACCATGGGCCGGGAACACCTCACAATAATCAGGAAGTGACAGGAGTTTCTCATGCAGACTGGAGAAGAGTGCTAATGAAAGTTCTTCAGCTCTTCCGGGGAAGAGATCCGGCCTTCCTACATCACCAACAAAGAGAGTGTCCCCGCAGAAAACCGCAACCGGCCTGTTCCCCCTGCTCTTATCGGTGAGGATATATGAGACATGTTCGGGGGTATGGCCCGGAGTTTCAATGCAATCGACCCTGAGGTCATCGATCTCGATGACAGAACCCTCTGATACAGGAGTATGGGGGAAGATGCAGGTGCCCTTTTTCGGAGCAAATATCGGTGCCCCAGTCATCGCTGCCAGATCCATATGCCCTGATACAAAATCTGCATGAAGATGTGTCTGAAGAATCCCGGAGATCTTCATCTCCTCTTCACGGGCAGCCTGGAGGTATTGTTCACAGTCCCGTGCCGGGTCAACGATAAGACAGGATCTGGTTCCGCCGATCAGATATGAATTATGGGCAATTCCGGGAATGAAGAACTGTCTGATGATCATGGTATCCGTACTACTTCATAGGGTATTCTGTTATTAATTCTGGAGGGTCTTCGTTGATACTGCAAGATTCTCTCCTCTCACTCTTGTACATATCTTCAGGAGGTCATCAGGCGTGATACCATATAGCCGTCCAATAATCATGTCTGATTCGCTCCGCACAGAAGAGATTTGGCGGTTTATTCGGTCACGGTCATGACCGGTCCGTGAAGATGCCCTGAGCTTTATAAGCATATCAGCCCGGGCCAAAAGTCGATGCAGATCTACAATCATCTTCTGTTCGTCAGGATCATAGGGATCAGGGGGTTTGACCGGGATACTTCTGATAAATGCCTCACAATCTTCAGTCCCGAGGGTCATCCCTCTTGTTGTTGCTCTCCAGTACCATTGTATCAGTGATGAATTCAGCAAAATAGTGAGAAAGGGATCTGATTCAGGAATTGCAATGATTGCTGTTCTGTCGACTGAGGGGCCGATGTGTATGGTGAGCAACCCTTCTTGGAGGCTTATCGATGTCCATATATTTGTATCCCTCGTCCCAGCATCAGAGGGCAGGTAGATCTCATCAAGGAGGTACGATCTGAGCGTCATTGTACCGGTACAAATCAGGGAGATCATTTCTTCCTCCCAGGGATCATCCAGCCGCCATCCGTCAGTATCAGGGAGTTCTCTTCCCTGTAGATCATACTGGCAGGTTCCTCCAGCTTCCTGATTATTATTGAACCTGATCACCGTCAGAGTGTCTTCCTCTCCTGGTCTGATAATGATGGTAACCAACCCTCTGGTCTGGATTCTATCAGACTCATCATCAGAGATCAGGAGGACAGCTGGTAATGAACTCTTCAGCCAGCATCTGAATGATTCAAATTCATCGCCTGAAAGCCATGATGCCGGGAGTGTTCCGATGATTACCCCATTATGGGGGTACAACCGTTTCATCTGTTCAATAACCAGAGCCCCGGAGTTGATGCCTGGTTCATATGACTGGAACTGCTGCTTGAGGTATTGGGTGATCTCCGGGTAGCCACTCACTACCGGCATCCCCGGCCCGATAAGGATCAGATTACAGCAATGGTCTGGGGGGAGTGCAGCCGGATCCAGGGGATGGAGTCGCCTGAGAACCGGATACGCATCATATGCAGAGACGAACTCATCGACCAGATCAGACCTGAATAGGGGGGATCCTGGTCTGATATGGGTTGAGAGAGCCTGGAAGGGGTTCCAGACGGGCGGTCCTGAGAGCACCGCATCTCTGTACTCTCCTCTGATGATGGCGATCATTACAACAAGCCTGACCGCCGCTATCCGTACCGGTGACATATCAAATGCATACATCTTCTCAGATGCCCTGATGAGTCTGCTGAGTATCGTGTCAGGTGCAGTCTCTCTATGGGTCAGGGTCATAAGTCTGAAGAGATATGCAAGCCGTTCACCAGAACAGCAGGCAGGATCTGTTATCATCCATTCGGAGTCAGTCCTGCTAATCTCCCCAAAGAGTTCAGCGATATGCTCCTCATGAACATGTCTGATCATTCTACCGGGAGGAGTGCATGGTAGTGACTCGAATACCTCATGCTTCCTTTTTTTCTTGTCCCGGGTCATTCCGATCAAGCGGGAAAAAGATTCTGCCCAGATGTCTGGAGATATCCAGGAGAGCCGTATCTTCTCAATTTCGGGGGCAGATCTGTGAGATAACTCTGCAATAAGATCAGACACGTCACTTTGATTCAGGTCAACAGGGTGATAATCATAGAGTTCGGTGATCGGCGACGATGAGACATACTCTGAAATGGCGTCAAATAGGGTCTGTATACCCGTGGCCGGAGGGCTGATATCATGGCTGTAGGCTATCCGATGCAGTATGAGGCGGTTTATCATCAGGAGAAGGGTTAGATCTCTGACTGTCCCGACAATCTCTCCTCCCTGCCTGAAGAGCCATCTGCTTAACACCTGTCTGGCTGAGACAAGCCATGAAATCAGTTCATCCCTGACCGGGTAATGGCTGAGAACTCCGTGGGGTGGCGGTGATAGGATGAGTTTACCAGCCATATTGACTGAATCAACGAGGCTCGGGTTCTGAAAAGAGGATATCTCCTGATCTGATCCTGGTCTCCAGACTATCTGCCGGTCAGCCGTAAGAAATACCGCTACCTGCGCTCCTGCACTGCGTGCATGGGCATCAAGATCCGGAAAAAAAGACTTAAACAGATTGTCAGGATGTCTCTCCCGTGACAAGAAGAGGGCCAGGGAGACACTATGATACGTTTGAATTAGGGAGCCGCAAATGCCGGCCTGCGCTCCTGCACCCTTCTCAAGATGATGGGAAATTTCTCTCACTCTTTTGCAGAGCAGTTCCTCAAGTAAAGAACAAAAGAGGATATCATCCCCTGGTATGCCTGGTTGAGATATCATCTGGTATCCTGTGTATGATCCTTGATATGATTCTGAAAGGACAGTTCAGGAGCGATTGAGCTATGATTCTGATAACGATAAAAGAAGATAGCGAGGGATGGATTTGAACCATCGGTCTACGGGTTATGAGCCCGTCGGGATATCCTGACTACCCCACCTCGCTAAAGTATGGACTACAATGTTATCCTCATGACTATATATAATTATCTCACCCTCCTCTGGAAAGATTATTGCCGGATCTGACAAGGTATGGGTATGGATGATGAGCTTCGACAGATCCGTGAGAAGAAGATGGAGGAGTTAAAAAAACGGATCTCCTCACCTGGATACAAGGAAGAGGTGAGCAGTGGAGGGATAAAGATCCTGGATCAAACCAATTATTCACAGATTATTCAGCAAAATCCGCTCCTGGTCATCGATTTCTGGGCTCCCTGGTGTGGTCCATGCAAGACGATCGCGCCAGTGATAGATGACCTCGCAATGGCTTTCTCAGGTAAGGTTACCTTTGCCAAATGTAATACTGATGAAAATCAGCAGCTGGCAAATCAGCTTGGAATCAGCGCCATTCCGACACTTTTCTTCTATAGGCACGGGCAGATAGTGGATAAGGTATCCGGGGTTGTGATGAGGGCACAACTTGCCCAACATATCAGAGCACTCTTTCAGCTGCCCTGATCTCAAGGGGCCTATCTTCTGACAAAATTCACCATGGATTGTCTCCCTGGTGATCATTCAGAAGAAAAAAAGGTTCAAGGTTTGAAGAGGATCTTATTGGTATTGAACATCGGGCGGTTTTTATCATACAGAACCCGGTATGTACGTTCTGCATTGATTAACCCATATCCATAGGTCTCATCCCACCCCTCAGGTCCAAGATCATCTGCAGTCGAATAGATTGCTTTTGTGATATCGGATCGGCTGAGTTCAGGGAAGGCACTCCAGATCTGTGCAATTACCCCGGCTACATGCGGGGCAGCAGCACTAGTGCCCGGGAACGGAGATCCAAATCCACCCGCCCCGCTGACGTTTACATTTGTCGGGGCACAGATATCAGGCTTCCATCGCTTGGTATCAGCCGGAAATCTGATGGTTACGGGTCCGCGTGATGAGTCTGATGAGGTGGCGAACGGATATTTTGGTTCGACTGCACCAACTGTCACGACCTCTTCCACTGCTGCATGACCGAATATTGAGTCACGGGGATCTTTGACCGCTGCGTCATCAACACCGCGGGGATCGATATCCCGCATAAAAAGTTCAAGGATATTTGCAGTCTGGGTTCCCCCATTCCTGGCAATTGAAAGTACTGCCTGGACAGGTCCTTTCGCCTTAGAGGTATAGGCCAGGTGTTCAAAGGGATCAGTACTCCCCTGCTGGGTCGTATTACTGATCGCAAATATTCTGCCACTCCAGGGATCGGTGAGAATCAGATCATAATCAGTACCTGCTGCGCCCCAGGGGTCATCCCACTGAAGGGTTGCAATGATCCGCTCCTCAGGCATCAGGGTCATATTGATGGCACAGTCCCCACCCCCGAAGTCATGAAGGGTCTGATTTCCAACAGATATCCCTGGCTTCCATGCCCCCTGGTAATGGAGTGGTGCAAAATTTCCTGATACGGTGATATAAATCAGATTTGGATATTTTTTCAGGATCTCTCTGACATGGTTTGCAACATCTCCATCCTGAAGGAAGGGTTGCCTGAAGAAGTAGAGATCATCACAGATGATGGTACATCCTGATCGTGCAAGATCCGTTACCGCCTGCTTAAATGTTTCTGAGCTGTTCCCATAGGCACAGAAGGTGAGTTCTGCGTCGGGAGCTACATCATGGATGATCTCAAGCATTGCGGTCCCCTCATCTCCGAATCCGACAGAAAGCACCTTTACATCATTGAGCTGACCCGCTTTCTGCGAGACGTTCAGGGATTCAACACCATTTCCAATTACTCCTATTTTTATTCCTTTTCCGGTAACACCGAAAATTTCGCGAATTCCATTGCTCCTGACAAGGATATCCCCCTGCGATGTGGTATCCCCTTCATTGGTCGCAATGGTGGTGTCAGGCTGTTCATCTGAATGATTCATGTTCGCATCACTGTAAAACTGCGAAGCAGAACTCATGCTGGCAATCAAGAGAACATAGAAGAGAGCAGAGAGGAGAACCCCCTGTATTGTCATGAATCTCATAAAATCAACCCCCGATAACCCTTTTCCCCTTATCGGGACAGGCTGTGCAGGAAATTGAGGACTGTTGCCCAACCTGCATCCTATCTTTCTTTGTGGGCCAAAACCTTAAATAACTCCTGTTTTGGACTCAGAAAAAGGTAGTTGTTCTGATGATCACTGGTTCCATTATGCACGGTTCTTCTCTTTCAACTGGAAGATTATCATGACGATAAGAGAGAGGGGGAGTGCTATGATAAGGGGATCAACCACAGTCCAGGGGAGTCCGAGGACAGTCTGGGCCCCTATCAGGAATTGTGAGATTCCGAGAGTCTTTGCTTCGGCTGCATGAACAAATGCAGTCCAGATGAACCAGACAACGGCTCCAATAGCCATGCTGACGACTGCCCCGGTCTTTGAAGGTTTTTTAGCATATACTCCTACGGCAAATGCCGGGAGAAATGCAGATGCACACAGACCCATGAACATCGCCGTTGCACGGGCAATGATCCCCGCTGGCATCATCAGGGCGAGTACAACACTGATGATCATCATCACCATGCATCCGATCTGATTTGCCCGCACTGATAGCGCACAGGCCTTACCGCGCCCCCAGATATCACAGACCAGCGCAGTCCCCATGGTATGAAAGAGCGATGAGAGTGTTGACATGGCAGCTGAGAGGAGGGTAAGCATGAAGATGATGATGAAGAGATCAGGCATGGCCTGGTTGATGAAGAGCGGCATGATTGCGTCAACATTTCCCCCTGCTGCATCTATCGCAATCTTGCCGGTGTGCTGCATGAAGTATACATTGGTCAGTGCCCCCACGGTAAAGGCTACCCCGGTCATCATCAGGATGAATGGCCCGCCGACCAGAACCGCCCGGTTGAGTGAACGGTTGTCCTTAGCGGTCATAAATCTGACCACCAGCTGGGGCTGGGCGAGAACCCCTATTCCGACTCCAAGCACCAGTGTTGTGATGAGAGTGAACCAGATTGGCGTCCCCACTCCGGGCATAGAGGTCCATCCGGTCATACCCTGGGCGCTCAACGTTGCAGGAACCAGATCTGACATTGCGGTCAACGCTGTATGTGCGGCAGTGACTCCTCCCAGATATACATAGGTGAGCACTAAGAGGATTGTCATCCCAATCAGCATGATTGCCCCCTGAAATGCATCAGTATACATTACCGCAATCAATCCGCCATAGATCACATATATCGCCACAACCGCAGCAAAGATGATCAGAGCATAATTATAGGGAATGTTCAGAGTAGGTTCAAGGAACCGGGCACCACCTATCAGAACAGCCGCGGTGTAGAGTGGCATCCCGATGATGATGATGATCCCACTCAGAAACTGAAGTTTGGGACTATGAAAGATCTTGCCCATCAGGTCAGGAAAGGTGATTGCTCCCGTTTCAAGCCCCTTCTCGCGGGTTTTTTTGCCAAATATTACAAATGCCAGAAGTATTCCAACCCCGATATTGAACACGGTAAGCCATATCAGGCCCATACCAAGGTTTGCCGCAACACCCCCAAACCCGACAATAGCAGAAGTTGAGATAAAGGTCGCTCCGTATGAAAGGGCGATGATAACCGGGTGACTCTGCCTTCCTGCAAGGAGGTAATCATCTGAATTTTTCGTCTTGCGATACCCCATGTATCCAAGAACGAGGGTTATTGCTACATACACCAGCGTGATCGCACCAGTGGTGAGTGGATCAGCTGCCATCAGCCCCTCCTTCACGGTTCCAGTTGAGTAACCCATACACAATGCAGATCAGAGTAAGCAGGATACAGAGCCCGTACCCAATCCAGATCTGAGGGTCATTGATTCCAAATATTGAAAACATAGTGATTAAAACCTCCGGTAAACAGTCAGCGGTTACAATACTGGGGACCGAAGAGACGGTCCCCTATCTAAACATAAAGAAAAATGCGGGAGAATTGAATCCGTCAGATTGAACGGTGCAGATTCGCATCAGTTTACCAAAACAACATTCGATCGTTTGCTATATATATGTATGGTGCTCTGGTGCACAGTTTGAAAAATTTCTTGTTTCTGGTTCGCGTTAAATGCCAACTCTGGTTCTTCTCTGTACCATATGGTAGTGGCCGGGGTGATGAATGCCGGATACTTATTTCCAGTAATACTGGTGATCTCTACCACCATGGTGTTTAGAGTAAAGGATAAGGGAGGGATCAGGAGCTGGCTGCTCGTTTCCGGAGTGATATTCCTGATGGTTTTCTTCGTTCTTCCTGCTTCAGCCGTGCAAGAACCAATGGGGTACTATGAGGTCACTTCCAGCCCGCAGGGAGCTGATGTCCTCGTAGACGGTCTTTTTTCCGGAGAAACTCCGGTTATTGTACCGGTAAGATCCTTCTCAGGGAATGGAACCTCTATCAGGGTGATGATGCAGGGTTTTCAGACATGGGAGAAGACCTATGTACAAAATCCTCAGATTGGGGAGGTTATTCAGGTTCAGGTAGTTCTTGTTCCGGTTATGGTGACCGGAACCCTTCAGGTGGATTCTGTCCCGTCTGGCGCGCTAGTGACAGTTGATAACGCGAAAGGCCAGATGACTCCATGGACCTATCGTGATCTCCCGGTCGGCACCCATATTGTGTCTCTCTTTCTATCAGGGTTTGAACCCTTTATTCGGACGGTTGATATCCTGCCCGGACAGACAACCAGGATCCTGGGAAATATGAGTACCCGCTCAGGATCCGGATCCCTGAGTATCAGTTCAGAGCCCGGAGGTGGGGCGGTTTATGTTGATGGAGTATATGCCGGTATAACCAACCTGGTCGTCGGGAACATTGCTCCGGGTCGCCATGAAGTGCGGATCACCCGTCCAGGCTTTGATGATTATCGTGAATGGGTCTCTCTTCAGAACAAAGAGAGTGGCTCTCTGAAGGTGACACTCGTTCCGAACACTCTGGCATCAGGCGGTTCGGTTGTCATTACCACCGAACCTCCCGGAGCAGCCGTGTATCTGGACGAGACCTTTATGGGGACGACTGAGACCGGAAGACCCCTTAGTATGACCAATGTCTCCTCCGGAACTCACCAGATTTATGTAAGCCTTAAAAACTACGAGGATTATGCAGCCCAGGTTATTGTCGGTCCTGGAGCGATGACGCCGGTGAGTATCAGAATGAATCCAAGTCCAATGCCGCAGGCCTGTGGTCTCCTGATTCTGAACTCAGATCCGTCAGGTGCCGATATTGTGATAGATGGTCAGCTGAAAGGGGTGACTCCTGCAGCAATCGAGTCGGTCTGTTCAGGCAAACATACGTATACGCTCAGTATTGCCGGATATAAGGAGTATAGTGCTCCAATCGATCTGATACCAGGCCAGGTCCTGCAAGTTCATACCGTATTATCACCTGCTCCAGACACAGGGGGTATCACTCCCGCTGGTGCAACTCCTGACCAAACAACTCCGCTTCCCTCTCCTGCTCTGGTTATCCTGATGATAATGGGTGCGTCGATTCTGGTCAGAAGACGGAATTCTCCTCCCTGATCCCATTTTTAAATTTTTAGGCACTCCCGGCAGGATGGGGATAAATACCTGTCCGGGTAATCTGTGAAGATACGTGAGGGTCTGCAGAACCGATACCGGGCGAGAATTCTGCGGAAAATATGATCTTCTACCAGTATCCTGTCTTCCCTTTCCGGGCAGGTTTGAAGGGGGGCCAGAGGAGAGCACATGACACAGGATAATCCAGCGTTACAGTTTGAAGAACAACGGATAGCAAAGCGGAAATTACTTGAAGATCAGGGTATGGTCCTGTATCCGCCGGTGTATATACGAACTCATACGATCTCCGAGGTCAGAGAGGCGTTCGCTGACAGTACACATGAGCCCTCATCCGAAAAGATCCGCACTGCAGGACGAATATATATAGTCAGGGATCACGGCAAGACCTTTTTCTGTGACCTTGGGGATGAAAATGGCAGAATCCAGCTGTACATTCGAAAAGATTCATTGCCAGAGGGGAAGTTTGATCTCTTCAAGACCACTGTAGAGCGTGGAGATATCATTGGAGTTGGCGGCCGGGTTTTCAGAACCAAGGTTGGAGAGATTACCCTCTGGGTGGATGACTATGATCTCCTCACCAAGTCACTCTGCCCTCTCCCTGAGAAGTTTCATGGGCTCACCAACCTTGAGAAGCGGTACAGGCAGCGATATATTGATCTCATTGTGAACGATGAGAGCAGGCAGACGTTCCGCACCCGTAGCCGTATTCTCTCCCTGCTCCGGAGTTCACTGACTGGTGGCGGGTTCCTTGAATTTGAGACCCCTACCCTCCAGCCGATTTATGGGGGAGCAAATGCACGGCCATTTACGACCTATCACAACTTCCTTGGTCAGAAACTCTATATGCGTATTGCGCCTGAACTCTATCTGAAGCGCCTGGTAGTCGGCGGGTTTGAGAAAGTTTTTGAGGTTGCAAAGAACTTCAGGAATGAGGATATTGATACCAGTCATAATCCTGAATTCTCCATGGTTGAGATCTACCAGGCATATGCTGATTACCTGGATATGATGCGCCTGACTGAAGATCTGATATCAGGTATCATCAAAGATGTGACTGGGGGGTATGTGGTTGAGTATAATGAGAACCAGATTGATTATTCAACTCCCTGGCAGTCGTATACGATGGAGGATGCGGTCAGGGAGATAGGTGGTGTTGACATCTTTGCGCATACCCTTGATGATCTCCGAAAAATCGGGCATAATCTCAAGATTGAGGGTCTTGATTCTGCCACAAATCAGCGGGAGATGCTAGTTCTTTTCTTTGAAGAACTTGTTGAACCAAAACTCATCCAGCCAACGTTCATCTCAGACTTTCCGATTGAGAACTCACCCCTGGCAAAATCCCACCGGGAGAAGGAAGGGTTTGTGGAACGCTTTGAACTCTTTATCGCCGGTATGGAACTTGCAAACGGTTTTTCAGAACTGAACGATCCGATTGATCAGGTACAGCGGTTTGAGGCACAGGAGGAGAAGCGTCGTCTAGGGGACGAAGAAGCACAGATGCATGATTACGACTTTGTCAATGCTCTCGGGTATGGCATGCCCCCGACAGGTGGTGTGGGTATCGGTATAGACCGCCTGGTGATGCTTGCGACCGGGCACTCTTCAATTAAAGAGGTTATCCTCTTCCCGTCAATGAAACGGGAGGTTATCACTCCAGAGGATGAGGCAGATGCTCCGGCCCCATCAGAAGAGTGATTCCCTTCTTTCACCTGGACTTATAATTACTCATAAATATCCCTATTTTTATTTTATCCGCCTGATATCTTCTTTGATCACCTGATTTACCCTGCTTCCTGTCAGGGGCTGAGCAATTCACCCTCAACCCGGACCTTTTAGAAAGACTTATACTGCATAAAAAAACATCCTTGTCATATTGTACATGGCGTAAAACCGGTGTTGTTCTGCAGAACACAGTATGTATGCAGGGGAGTTTTCTGGAAAGTTGATATGATTCGTCGATATTTCTTTCCAGGATTAAATGGTGGGTTTTTGCATGCGACTGACAGACGTTTAGGGGGTATGGATGAGATGATTCATAGAGTAGCGATGATACTTGTGGCTGCGCTCCTGGTGATTCTGGCCTGCTGGGGGCCGGTCGCCGGTGCGGCGGAAGGGAATGAAAATGTGACATTCACTGACCTTTCCTCACAGCCGGTTCAGTTTATAAAAAATATGGGGCAGGCACCTGAAGATATCAGATATCAGGTGAAATCTCCAGATTTTTCGTTTGATTTTAGCAGGTCTGCTCTGCTGATATCAGGTCTTGCAGGGGATAATAACGGATCTGGGGAGATATCAGGGAGTAATATCAGTCCGGTGGTAGTAACCCTTGAAGGTGCCAGGGAGGGTGTGGTTATCGAAGAGCATGATCAGCTTCCCGGGTATGCGAATTTTTTAATTGGGCAGAATGAGTCAGACTATCAAAAGTATGTGCCCTGGTTTGGGTCTATTGTGTACGCTGATATCCTGCCTGGAGTCAATCTGACTTACACCGGACGGATGGGCCTTCTCAAACGTGAGTATACGCTTATGCCCGGTGTGTCTCCTGACGCCATACAGGTCAGGTATACCGGTGCGACAAATATTAGTATTACTGAAGATGGTTCTCTGCTTGTCAGGACACCGTTTGGAGATCTTACCGAAGCCGCACCGGTTTCATATCAGGATGTCAACGGAACCCGGGTGAATGTTACCTCGTCATATGTCCTTCTCCCAGACGGCCGTGTTGGCTTTTCTGTTGGGGCATTTGATCCAACTGTGGAACTGGTCATTGATCCGTATCTTGAATATTCAACCTATCTGGGTGGGGGCCTTGAGGATTATGGGATGGATATTGCGATGGATGCCGATGGAAATGCGTACGTGACCGGGTACACCTCATCCTGCGACTTTCCGCTTCTCAAACCAATAAATATCAATGCACCGATCAGTTACAACGGTACTAACTGTCATACCAGTCGTGACGCCTTTGTGACCAAGATAACCCAGACAACAGGGAATAATGCCACGATTGAGTTCTCTACTTACCTTGGCGGTGGACGATCTGACTTTGGCCGGGGCATTGCGGTGGACTCCGAGAAGGATATCTACATCTGTGGTGACACCTTCTCTGAAGACTTCCCGGTGATGCTGCCAATACAGAATGGAGGGCGGCTTCATGGATCAAACGACGCATTTGTAACAAAAATACGGAAGGATGGTGCGGGTTTCTGGTACTCGTCATACCTTGGCGGGAATTTTGCGGATCAGGCAAATGATATCGCTCTTGACAGCCTGAAGGCGGTCTACATTACTGGTATGACCACCGGAAACAGTCCGTTCAAAAGACCTGAAGAGAACTTCCCCACAACATCTGGTGCCTATCAGACCGCACCAAACCCGGATGCCGTGATGGGTGACGCCTTTGCGGTAAAGTTTAATCCAACGGGCAATGCTCTTGAGTACTCTTCGTATATCAGCGGAAGCAGCCAGGATGTTGGAAACGGGATCGCGGTGGACGGTGAGGGTAAGGCATATATTGTCGGGACAACCAGTTCAGGCAACCTGATTCCTGTCGGAACCCCGGGGTACCTGCGGAGTCTGAATGGTGCCCAGGATGCCTTTATCTTTAAGATGAATTTTGCAGCAGGATCTCCGCCGGTTTATACATCGTACCTTGGTGGTGCCACCGGGTATGATTATGGTGAAGCAGTTGCTGTAGATACCGCCGGCAGTGCCTATGTGACTGGCGCAACGGCATCGACAGACTTCCCGGTGACTACCTATGCAGCGCAGAAGACGAAAGGATGGCCGTATGACTTCTTTGAGAAGGATGCCTATGTAACCAAGTTTTCGACTGGCGGAACTGGTCTTGACTACTCGACGTATCTTGGCGGCAGTTCTGATGACTGGGGGTATGGTATAGCAGTGGACAACAGCCGCCGTGCCTATGTGACCGGCTACACTAAGTCAGAGGGCAGTTTCCCGATGTATGACTCGTTGAAGTCGTTAGTGAATGGTCAGGATGGTTTTCTGACCTGTGTGAAGGCTGACGGCAGTGGCTGGGTATACTCGACCGTCTTTGGTGGTGAACGGGACGAGGTCTCCCATGGGGTCGCGACGAGTACAGATGGGAATACCACACTTCTGACCGGGTATACTAGTTCATATTCAATCATGGATCTAGAGAGCGGGGAGAACTGCTATAATGACTGCTTCCCGGTTGAACGATGGATCAATCAGACGGTCTATCCTGGAGGGACAACCAGGTACTTTGGGGGGAATTTTACGGGTGGTGATACGAATACCTTTGATGCGTTTGTGATGAAGTTTGGCAGGACTAATCTCCGGCCTGAATTTTCTCCAAATGAAACCTGTGGGCCCATACCCCTGACCATAAACTTTACCGACAACTCTGGTTCATCGGCAAACATCGTACAGCGGATCTGGAACTTTGGGGATGGAGGATCCAACTCAACAGGTTCGATTGCGCAGAATGTGCCCCATACCTACACTTCAAGTGGTACATTCCCGGTGACGCTCACCCTGATCACCTACTCTGGATCAGCTGTATCGAATCCAATCTCGATTAGTGCATGCAATAGGTATGTATCTGCCAACTTCACTGTTCCGGGTTATGAATCTTCAGCAACCCTGATCGATGTGCCTCGTGGAGCTTCTATACCCTTCTCAGGCTATTCAACCAATTACACCCCTGCATCATGGGAATGGAATTTTGCAGATAGCACTGCCAATTCTACCGGAAGAACCCCGGTCCATCAGTTCTCAACGCTGGGAATCTTTAATGTGACCATGACCGGGTGGAGCGGGGGATGTTGTACCAATGTCAGTGCGATGAAACGGGTACGGGTTCAGGCTCCTCCGTATGCCGACTTTGTCAATACCAGTTTCAGCAAGCGTGAGAACATCTGTGCCGGAGCTGGCGTCTCCTTCAATGATACTTCAATGGCATCTGCAACTAATGGAAGTCCAACAGCCTGGCAGTGGAACTTCGGTGACAACTCTGCGGTAGTGACGACTCAGAATGTGACTGACCATGTCTTCCAGATCGCCGGGAACTATACCATAACTCTGACCGCATCAAATGTAGCCGGATCCAGCACGAAGATAAAACCCAGTTATGTGAATGTCTATGGCAACGTTTACGGAGGGTTTGAAGCTTCACCGGTGACAGGAACGGCTCCACTCAAGGTGAACTTTACCGATAAATCTACCGGAGTTCCGACTGCATGGAGCTGGACATTTGGTGATGGTAACATAAGTGCACAGAAGAACCCCTCTAATATCTACTCCGCTCCAGGGGTGTATACGGTTAATCTGACTTCAACGAGTTTCTGTGGTCCATCTGCCTTTACTAGTTTGACCGATTATATCACGGTGAACGGAAATATGAGCCCGACGATACTCTTCGGTCCGAACCTCTCGGTTCTCTCTTCGGGCAAGTATAATGGAACAAACCCGCTTACGGTAAAATTCCTGGGTAACACGACCGACGGGTCGCTGATTGACCAGGCCTGGTGGACATTTGGGGATGGGAATGAGACGATTCAGTATGCCCCCACGCCAAAGAACAATTCATGGTTTAATGTCAGTCATCAGTACAGCACAGTCGGCGATTTCACCCCGATTCTGAAAGTATCTAACCTCACCTTCCCGGGAACCTCTACTACCGGAAACCTCTATACTGATTGGATAGGTGTTGCAGCACCGATGAACGTGAACTTTACCGTCTCTCCCCAGGCAGGGATTGTCGGCCAACAGCTTCAGTTCACTGATACCAGTACAGGGAGTCCTACTACCTGGCACTGGTTGTTTGGCGACGGAAGCGAGAACAATCTGACCGCTACCCCGAAGCACGCCTATGCAACCTCGGGGAATAAACCAGCCTTCCTTGAAGTCTGGAATAAGTACGGGCAATACGGGGGCAATGCAAACCGGACCATCACCATAACCAGTGCCACGACATCAGGTACTGTTTTATTCAATCCGTCTCCTGTCAATCTTACAACCGGGGCAAACTGGCGTAAGGTAGCTCTCACCCTTGATCGGGCAGATAATGGCCTTTCCAGTTATACGGTTAAGATTGATCTGAACAGCACGAATGCAACCAATTTTGGTGCTCTTGCTGATCGTCCATCATGGATTGATGCGGATAAATTTGCTGTCACCACAAGTCCGGCTGGGAAAGCACAGTCTATTACGATGGTCGGATGGGACTCCACCGGCAGGATAGGGTATGGATCCCGCAATGTATCACTTGGAAACATAACTCTGTATGGCTCGGCGGCAGGAAATGCGGTAATGGCTCTGAATACCACTGTCTCGGAGGCGCTGTATGGTTCTTCATTCATGGGTCTTTCTGCTACTCCGGCCCCTGTCCGAGTTGATTTTGTCGGGGCCATCCTGGGCAATCCAAATCCGCCAAATGATCTCAAGCCTGATAACTCCCATGACGGGCTTTTGGATGACTTCAATGGAAACGGGGTTGTGAACTCTCAGGATGTTACGACCTTCTTTAATGCCTGGGCAGCAGGGTCACTGAGTGGTTTACCTGCACCACCGTTTGATTACAATCATAACGGGCGGATTGATACAGATGATATTGTGGAGTTCTTCAATGCCTACAGCCAGTGGTGATATCTGAAGAGGTGATCTTTATGCAAACGATACAGAACAAAATCGCATTAGCCATGATCCTATGCCTGCTCCTTGCCGGAGCAGCATCGGCAGCAATGATACAGGCCACCAGTGCCACGATAAGCGGGCCTGGACAGAAGATCGATATCCCGGTCACCCTTGACTCGGGAGAAAAAGGGCTTGCAGGATACAAGATGAGCCTTGTCCTCTCAACCCCGGGAATTGCACGGATCACCGCGGTGAGTATGCCTGAATGGGCTGCACTCAAGAATGTCGATGGTACCCTCCCGGCCGAGTCAGTAACCCTGACAGCGGTTGATCTGATGGATTCGGTCAAGGTTGGTGCTGCGGCGGTACCCCTGGCAACGATCAGCGTTGAGGGGGTCACTTCAGGGACTTCCGATCTCTCAATAACTTTCAAGGAGATCACTGATGATGATGGTAACCCGATCGAGTTCACCCTGGTCCCGGCGAGCATCACGGTCGGAGGAAGTGCACAGAACCAGACCACGGTTGTCACCCCGACATCTACACCAACCCTTTCCCCGGTGACTCCTGATCAGCCAGGACCAACAGTACCCCTCACCACAGTTCCGACCGCGGGTCCTACTGGTGCCCCAACTCAGGCACCATTGGTTGTTCCGACCACTCTGCAACCGGTAGGTCCGTTGGCAACTCCAACACCGGTGCCTACGGTTGTAGCAGATTTTCGGGCTGATCTCGTCAGTGGCTCTGCACCGATGACCGTCTCCTTCACCGATCTCTCGGCAGGATTCCCTACTAAGTTTGTCTGGGACTTTGGTGATGCATCATCTGATAATTCGTCAGTTGTTGCAAATCCGCAGCACACCTACAAGAACCCGGGTATCTATTCAGTCACTCTGCATGCAGCCAACAACCAGTATAACAACACCACCACAAGATCGAACTATATCGTAGCTGCCAGCATGAGGATGCCTCAGCGTGGCCCGAAGACGACGATGTCAGTCTTCTCTGTTCCGGATGGGGCTGAAGTATACCTGAACAGTGCCTATCAGGGAAAAACCCCGTTAAATGTTACAAATCTCACACCCCGGACCTACCAGCTCAGGCTTCATAAGGAAGGGTACTATGATGTGGTCGAGCCGGTAATTGCCAATAATGGTGTTCTTCCTACTTTCATATCAGGATTTGAGATGGTCCCCCACTATGCAGAGATCGGAAAGCTGGTAGCCGATCCACCGCAGACCGGCGCCGCCTATATCATATCGTATCCTGATCTGACCGATGTATTCATCGATGATAAAAAGGTTGGTAAAACCGATGTGATGGTCATGAATCTGGCGGCAGGGATCCATAACCTCACTCTGGTCAGGAATGGATTTGCGAACTGGACAGACAGCCTGGATGTCAGGAATGGTCTTGGGGTGATCCAGTCGTATACCTATGAAAAGCCGTACTTCCCACCCACTAGGACCGTTGAGTATGTGGACATGAAGGTGTGATTGGGGAGTGTGTGCCCCCTGCTCCAATTTTTATTGAACCGGAGTCAAAATGGATCAAACAATCAAAACCAGACTCATGGACATGGTGAGTCCTATGGGACGTACAATCAGTATTCTCCTGCTTCTCACTGGTCTTATTCTGATGGGTATATCTGGGGCAGTATCAGCAGTAGTTCTATCAGTACCGAATCTGACTCTTTCCGGGTCAGGATCAACAGCACCTGTTCCGGTGATCCTTGATTCAGTACCAGATGGGATAGCCGGATATAAAATAAATCTATCAATGATACCTTCCGGTAAAGCCCGGCTCATACGGGTTGAATTCCCGGTAGCATTTTCTGGGATGAATACGAACAGTTCGTTTCCGACTGAGCAGGCCAGAGTTGTTGCCGTTGATCTGAGCAAGGCCATTCAGCCGGGTGCAACCAATGTAACTCTCTGCACCCTCACCGCAGAGGGGACCGGGGCGGGGACTGCCCAGATGGTTCTCTCTATTGGTGAACTCACTGATGATAGTGGAAACCCGATGGCCGCAACCCTGAAGAATGGCACGATAATTGTGGGTTCTGCAACACCAACTCCAACACCGACTGCGTCACCTACTACAACAGCCACTCCTACCGCAACCCCGACACAGACACCCACCGTCACTCCAACTATAACGGCGACTGTGACCCCATCCCCTACACCTACTGGCACTCCGACGATAACCCCTACACCAACGCCCGGTGCAGTTGATTTCACAGCATCTCCGAGGAGTGGATCCGCCCCCCTCGCGGTTACTTTCAGCTCGATGGTGAATGGGAGTGCACAGGGTTATGTATGGTCATTTGGTGATGGAACCTCATCAGATCAGGCCAGTCCATCCCATATCTATGGGCAGGGAACCTATACGGTGACCCTGCTCGTCAGTATGAGCAATGGTGGTTCTGGTTCAGTCACAAAAACCGGGTACATAACGGTCAGCGGAACCGGCCCCACTCCCACTCAGACCGGAACTGCAACTCCTACCCCGTCTCCAACGCCCACTCCGGAGCCGATGGCAGCAAACTTTACCGGCAGTCCAATCAGCGGAGTTCCTCCACTCTCAGTGCAGTTCACTGATACCTCGACTGGTTCACCCACCGAATGGAGATGGAACTTTGGCGATGGCGTGAGCTCATCACTTCAGAACCCGCTTCATGTGTATGGTGGCCTTGGGCGCTATACTGTGACGCTTGAAGTGGAGAATGCTGACACTCAAGGAATTGTCCGAAAACCTGAATTTGTCCGTGCAGTCAGCAAATAAGGATATTCAAACTCTTTTTTTGTCTGGGCTACCCAACTCCAATACAATATTCAGAGAAGACCTTTTTTTCGCATCATACCAGCATAGACACACTGCCCAAACGAGATGCAGCCATCTCCCAGCGGATACTCATCGCTGATGATCATCTCAAGGCCTCTGGATTGAATCTCCTGGGCAATAGTCGTGCGGATAGCTTCATTATAGGCAACGCCCCCTGAAAGAGCAACCTTTTCGATACCTTCTGTCCTTGCTGCATCAGCGGCCAGGAGAGCGATTCCCCTGGCAAGATTATACTGAAACGAGGCGGCTATCCTGGCAACATGATCAGGGTCGCTTGGATTTTTCTTATATTCATCCCGAGCCTTTTTTAGAAGAGAAGGGGTATCCAGGATCCTGACTCCCGCTTCTTCAATGACCAGTACATCCCACTCATCAGGGGTTCTCCCCCAGGCAACAGATTCAAGTCGCATCGCTGGCTCACCATCATAGCTCTTCTGCCGGCATACACCAAGGAGGGCTGCTGCGGCATCAAGAACTCGACCGGTACTGGTTGTCTGAACCGTGTTGAATCGTTTAGCAACCTGCTGCTCCAGGATCTTCAGATCGGTCTCAGCCCACCCCCGCTCTGAGAGCAGATCAGAAGTCTCCTGATCCGGAAGAATTCCGTAGAGCATCCGCTCTGGGAACCTGGTTGCAAGATCTCCTCCTGGCATCAGGACCGGTTTGAGGTGGGCGATCCTTTTCATATCAGGAATCTCCCCTGCAAAGATCTCCCCTCCCCATACTGTCCCGTCCGATCCGTATCCAACCCCGTCTATGGCAATGCCGATACAGGGTTCTGTGGTGGTTGCAGCGATATGGGCAATATGATGCTGGACCGGAACCAACACCGCTCCTAACTCCTCTGCCAGTTGCCTGGCATAGCGGGTTGACAGGAACTGGGGGTGCAGGTCATGAGCGATGATCCTGATATCCGGGTTGAGCAATCTGCACAGTCGGTCTATCGTCTCCTGCAGATATGCAAAGGTTGCCGGGTTACGGACATTGCCGACATGGGGGGAGGTGACACAAAACCCTGCCTGGTACAGGGTTGCATTTGAGTTCAGTTCAGGGCCTACTCCCAGGATACTCCCATCTCCAAGGTCACGCCGTGTTCGTTTCGGGGCATATCCCCGGGAGAGCCTGATGATCCGCTCCTTTCTGATGACTGAATCATCACACCTGTTTACAATATCCCGGTTATGGGTGAGGATCCAGTCCACAGTACCACCCAGCCGGGTAGCGATGGTTTCAGGATCCGTGATCATTGGATATCCTGGTGCATTTGCACTGGTCATGATCAGGAACGGGGCATTCAGGTGAGCAAAGAGGAGGTGATGAAGTCCTGCATATGGGAGCATACACCCGAGGGTGTGCAGGTTACTCACCTCAGAGACCGTGGCCTGATCCTTTTTATCAAGGATAACAATTGGACAGGCCGGGCTTTTCAGGATTCGCTCCTCCTCATCTGATACTGTTGCGAGGGTTCTGATCACCTGCCAGGGTGCCATGATAGCGAGTGGCTGCTCTGGCCGTCCCAGCCTGATCTTTAGTTCTGTTGCCTGATCCCCTGTGCAGGCGATATGGAAACCTCCAACTCCTCTGATAGCCATTATTGCACCGTTATCGAGGAGGCTGGCAGCCTCACGAATTAGATCCCGGGTAATCTCCATTGACCTGTCAGGACTATACAGAAAAAGTCCCGGTCCACAGGTGCTACAGACGATCGTCTGGGCATGATGACGTCGGGACATTGGATCGGTATACTCACCGGAGCATGCAGGGCAGAGGGGAAACTCATCCATTGCGGTGCGCTCACGATCATAAGGGAGTGATCTGATGACTGAGTACCTGGGACCACAATTGACACAGGATGTAGCAAAATATCCTTCGTACCGCCCGTTACATGTAAAGATATCGTTCACACACTCGGTGCAGATTGCAACATCAGGGGGGATGAGGCCGGTGAGGGTTCCGGGTACACTTGGGCTGATGGAAAAGGAAGCAGGAGCGGGCCCTGCGAGGGGGAGAATATGAACCGAATCGATAACCGAGAGCAGAGTTCCCTGACTGACGCGTTCTGCGAACTCTTCAAACCTGATGCCCCAGGCTTCGATGGAAACTTCGGATCCTGCATTGAGCACAGTTCCACAGATTTTTAGTTTTTCTGCTAATGCATAGACAAATGGCCTGAATCCAACCCCCTGTACTATCCCCCTGATAATAATTTTGCCCTGCGTCTCCATTACTCACACAACATATCTTTATTTTTGTATCTGACGTTATTATAATAGGGTTTTGTGATTGACGGGTCATATCCGGATTGTAAATGATCCCGTAGAACTGGTTCCGTTGTTTGTCATCTTCAGTAATACTCTTTATAAGAAAGTTCTTGACATGCTAAGCAAGAACTGGATGACAAGAGGCGAGATCAGTGATGTGGTGGGTGAGGAAGGGGTCAGGGACTGTCTGTTGATCCTTAAAAAGGGAAATCTGCTTGAAGAAAAGTGGCGGATGCCTGTTCCGGGTGAGAAACCACAAAAGGAGTACAAGGCGACCTATAACAAGTTACGCGCCAATTTTCAGTGCAACTTTTCAGATCTTACCGATCTTCTGACGATAGCTTTCAGCGATGAAGCTGAGATCGCGGTAAAGGGAGGAAATCTTGAAGAGGAGTTGACACGCGGAAACTCCTCTATTAATGATATTGCACGACGGTTCGGGGTGACACCGGTGTACATCAAAGGTGTTGCAAAGCGGGTCCCTCATCTTGATGTGAAGGGACAGGGTCTGGTGATTCTTGAAGAATGAGGAGGAACCGGGATATACGATATTAAGGAATAAGAGAAACGTATCCCGGTTTCAGATTCTGGTTGAGATAGCAGAACATCAGCCTGCTGTTCGTCAGCAGGAGATAGCCGCGATGCTTGGGGTGACTCCTCAGGCAATATCTGAGTATATCCGCGATCTCGTAGATGACGGGATGATTAGGGCTCCTGGCCGGGGCAGGTACGAGGTCACCCGTGCAGGAATAGAGTGGATTCTCCGAAATGCGGAGGTTCTTGAATCATATGCCCGGCATGTCAGGCATGATATCATTCATCAGGTAACGGTCTGGACTGCTATAGCAGCTGAGAATCTGAAGCAGGGTGATCGGGTCGGTGTCTACATGAAGAGCGGGCTGCTTTATGCTTCGAAGCATCTTAAGTCTGCTAATGGCGAGGTGATTGCCGATACGCCGAAGGGAGAGGATGTCGGGGTTTCCAAGCTGGAGGGGATCATCGAGCATCGGGAATCGATCGTTCAGGTGTCAAAAGTTCCCCGGATCGAGCGGGGTGGTTCGCGTTCTGTGAATGCTGACCTCCTGCGTACGGTGGTTAGTTCGGTATCTGTTGTCGCCTGTGTGGGTCTTGAAGCCTGGGTCTCGCTCAAGAAGATCGGCCGGGTTCCTGATCTTTATTATGGCTCGCGGGAAGGAGTGATTGAGGCAGCGCTCCACGGGATACCTTGTGCAATTGTTATCGTTGATGAATTTTTTACAGACTTTCTGAAACAACTTGAGCAGTCAGATTTGACCTATGAGATCCATGATCTGGTCGTGTCATGAGGGCAGTAGTTCAGCCGACCAAGAAATATTACCGGATCCTGTTCTTTGATCATAATCATATCAAGGCAACCGGAATTGTAGATCTGATCAGCACTCCGAAGGGGATTCGACCGACTCATTATCGGATGCGTCACGGGAAGAGTCCCGGGTACCGGAACCTACCGACCCGTGATCTGGTGATCCATCTCAGAAGATCCCAGGTCAGTCTGACTGCTGTTGACGGGGCGTTCGAGGCTTTTTTACATGATCTCCAGATTCCGGTCACCTTCATTGATCTCTGCCGGTTCTGTATGATGGAGGATCGGATTGTTGAACTAGACCGGGCCGATGCAATATCATACGGGGAAGATGAGGTTATCTGCATGGACTGTGCCCGCAAAGAGCTCAGGCGTGAACTGGCTCACATGGGCCGGCTTGGCAGGACTGCTCTTTCTCATCTTGATGAACTCCTGATAAAATATCGAAGTGTGGACCGGGTTCTTGCAACCATAGAGCCGGGAAAACTCTCGATGGGTCACACCCTGTATGATCGTCTTGAGGCTCATAAGGTTGAACAGACCAACCGGCTTGAGGAACTCCCTCTCCCCCGTTCATTTGTTGAGGTCGCTGAAGTGGAATTCCTGATGCCGGTGCAGCAGCTGGCAGTTGAGGCCGGGCTTCTTTATGGAAAACACCTCCTTGTAGTATCTGCAACGGCAAGTGGAAAGACCTTTATCGGTGAGATGGCAGGGATCAAAAACCACCTTGAAAAGAGAGGCCGGATGATCTTTCTCGTCCCGCTGGTTGCTCTTGCATACCAGAAGTATGATCGATTTACCAAGAAATATGGCAGGATAGCAGATGTCTCGATCATCACCGGAATGAGTAGGATTCAGGTGAATGAGAATCGTCGTCCTGCAAACCGGAGTAAACGGTCCTCTATCATCATAGCAACCTATGAAGGTGTTGATCACCTGCTCAGATGTGGAATAACATTGGGCGATATCGGGACGGTTGTGATCGATGAGATTCAGATGCTTGAAGATAAGGATCGGGGTCACCGGCTGGACGGGCTTATCGCCCGGCTCAAGTTCACGTCTCCAAAAGCACAGTTCCTCTATCTTAGTGCAACTATAGGTCACCCCAAACTCCTTGCCACGAAATTAGGCAGTCAGCTCGTCAGGTATGATGACCGTCCGGTATCGCTGGAACGATACCTGATATTTCTTGAACGCCAGCAGAAGATTCCGACCGAGAAGAACCTTGTCCACGAGGAGTATAACAAGGTCTCGACAAAAGGGTTTCACAATCAGACCATCATCTTCACCAACGCCCGTGCCCGGTGCCATGTCATCTCTGAAAAGTTGGGTGAGGGGGTGGCTCCCTACCATGCCGGCCTGACCCAGGAGGAACGCCGGACTGTAGAGGACAAGTTTGAGAAGGGACAACTCCGTGCCGTGGTCACAACCGCCGCTCTCGCTGCCGGGGTTGATTTCCCTGCCTCACAAGTGATATTTGACTCTCTGGCGATGGGAATTGAATGGCTCACTGTTCAGGAGTTTCATCAGATGTCAGGCCGGGCAGGAAGACCCGACTATCATGATCTTGGTAAGGTTGTCATCCTTGCTGAACCCGGGGGTTCGTATTCCCGTGGTTCCCGAATGACTGAAGAGGAGGTAGCCATGGGTCTTCTGAAAGGAGAGATGGGTGAGGTCGCACCGGTCTACACCCTTGAGCAGAGCTCTGAGATCTTTGTCGCGAATGCGGTGGTCACCGGTGGGGATCGTGCCGGGATGACGGCTATCGCGAAGAATCTGGTCGGTGAGCCTGAGGAAGTTGAGGATATTCTGGTTCAGAAGGAGATCATCTCGATACAGGGGGGAAGTATCAGGCAGACCCCTCTCTCTCAGCTGATGGCAGAGCACTTTATCGGGGTTGATCGGCTCTCCCGGATTATGGATCTGGTAAAAGAGACCTTGGATCCCCTGGATATTCTTGCTGAACTCGATTGTGCGACTGATGAAGAAGCAGCCCTTGATCAGCGCCAGAGACCCCGTAATCCTGTACCGGGGGGGCCGGGTAAAGAGAATAAGGGCCGGGCTGGCAGACGGCCCAGGCAGTCAGGGCCCCGGGATTCCCGGGGTCAGCGTGGTGTCTGATCTCTGTTAATCTGTGTTCCCGAATAATGATTGTTCTCTTTGCTCTCTTTTTTGTTATTTCTCGCTAAATTCAGTAAATTTCGAACAAATTTATTCTCTTCAGAATTGATCAGAGCAGTTGGTGTGCTTTCTCATGGTTCCAGGTACTTATCCGGGATCTCAATTTATGCATAAATTTAAATACGGTGGAAGACAACTTCTTACTAACCAAGGTGGATCAAATCCACTATGGTCGTAGTTGATGTCGTATTGCTTCCTTCTGCCAGGGTGGTATGAGGGAGAAACCATTAAGTTGGGGAGATACGTAGTTCAGCATAATCAGTGATCAATCAGGTGAAACGAGATTATGGTATTAGATACTGGAGCAACAGCATGGATCCTCGCATCCACCTGTCTGGTCATGCTTATGACCCCGGGTGTGGGGTTGTTTTACGGCGGACTGGTCAGGCGAAAGAACGTCATCTCAATGCTTGCCCTTGCGTTCCTCTGTTACGCACTGGTGAGTGTTCAATGGGTGATATGTGGATATTCCCTGGCCTTTGGTTCAGACATCTCCGGGTTTATCGGGGGATTGAACTATCTCGGTCTATCAGGAGTCGGGATGGATGCAACAACCCTGGCGGTCCCGGATATCCTGTTTGCAGGATTCCAGATGGTCTTTGCATGTCTGACCCTTGCCATTCTGACGTCCGGTGTGGCTGAACGGATCAAACTGTCTGCCTTTGTGGTCTTCGGACTTCTCTGGACAACCCTCGTATATGATCCCCTTGCACACTGGGCATGGGGTGGCGGCTGGGCCGCATCGCTTGGAGCCTTGGACTTTGCCGGTGGAACTGTCGTGCATATCAGTTCAGGATTTGGGGCACTTGCCCTGGCACTGGTTATTGGAAAGCGCATGGGCTACGGCGAGACCAATATGGAACCCCATAACATCCCGATGACTCTGCTCGGTGCAGCACTGCTCTGGTTCGGCTGGTTTGGGTTCAATGCAGGATCTGCACTCGCTGCAGACGGGCTTGCTTCAAGTGCCTTCATGGTGACCAACACGGCTGCAGCCTGTGGTGCTCTGACCTGGCTCATTGCAAGCAGTATCCATGGAAAGCCCAGTGCAGTAGGGATGGTATCCGGTGCAATCGCAGGGCTTGTTGGCATCACCCCGGCTGCCGGGTTTGTTGATGTCCCGTCATCGATGATAATCGGTGGCATTGCCGGGCTGATCTGTTATGGTGCCCTGCTCTGGCGTATGAGGAGAGGTCTTGACGAATCGCTTGATGCATGGGCAATCCATGGCATGGGTGGTCTGTGGGGTGCTATCGCCACGGGTATCTTTGCCAGTATTGGCAAGACCGGGCTGCTGGGTGGAAATTTCACCCAGTTCGGGATAAACACCCTGGATGCACTCGTGGCAATGGCATATGCCTTTGTGGTGACGTATATCCTGGCAGTCGCCGTTGATAAGACGATCGGGCTGCGGGTCAGCGAAGATGAAGAATATGTCGGCCTTGATATTTCCCAGCATGGGGAACGGGCACGTAGTTAACACCAGTGATTAACATGAAAATCGTAAAAGCAATCATAAAACCAGAACGGCTGGATTCAGTAAAAGCCTCCCTTGAGGAGTCTTCCTTCTTTGGGATGACCATCACCGAGGTTCAGGGTCGTGGTGAACAGAAGGGAATCAGCCTGCAGTACAGGGGTGGTACCATTGAAGTTGATCTCATCCCTAAGGTTGAGATCGAGATGGTGGTCAGCGATGACAAAGTGGAAGCTGTTATCGAAGCCGTCAAAAAAGGAGCCCATACCGGAAAGATTGGTGATGGCAGGATCTTTGTTCTCCCGGTAGAACAATCCATAAAGATCCGAACCGGCGAAGTGATGACCGAATAAGGGTTACGCCCCCTTCTTTTTTGACCCTCTAAAAATCCATTTCCTTTGCTACATGGTAAAAATGTGGCATTGATCCGGGTAATTAAAAAAAATCAGAGAATCTCTTTACCGTTCATGTACTGCCTAAGCACCCGGGGGATCTCCACGGAGCCATCTTTCTGTTGGTAATTTTCGAGAATTGCCCGCATTGCACGCGACGTTGCGACTGCAGTTGAGTTCAGGGTGTGGACATAGTGCTTTGTCTCAAATTCAGCCGGATCCCTTACTTTGATATTTAGTCTGACTGCCTGGTATGATGTGCAGTTTGAGCAGGAGACTACCTCTCGGTATGCCTTCTCCCGAGGCATCCATGCTTCAATATCATATTTTTTTGCTGCTACGGTTCCGATATCACCGGTGCAGATATTCACTATCCGATAGGGCAGTTCCAGCTTCTGGAATATCTCTTCTGCGTTCTCTCTCAGCTCTTCATGGATAGCCCATGAATCTTCAGGTTTACAGTACACAAACTGCTCTATCTTATGGAACTGATGAACCCTGAAGAGCCCCTTGGTATCAAGGCCATGAGATCCTATCTCTCTCCTGAAACAGGGAGATATCCCGGCTAGCCTGAGTGGGAGATCCTTTTCCTCAAATATCTCGTCCTGATACATCGCTGCGATGGGATGTTCAGCGGTTGCGATCAGGTAGACATCCTCCCCATCAATCTTGTACATTACCTTCTCGAAGTCTTCAAGATCAGTGACCTCTTCGTATGACTTTCGGTTGATCATGTACGGTGGGGTGATCGGGGTATACCCCTTCTCCATAAGGAGGTCAAGGGCGAAGCGCTGGAGGGCCAGGTCAAGCAGGACCAGGCTCCCTTTCAGGAAGTAAAATCCTGATCCCGAGGTCCGGGTAGCACGCTCAAAGTCAGCCCAGCCATTATCAGCTGCGAGCTGCCCGTGGTTGATGAGTTCAAAATCAAACTCACGGGGGGTGCCTACCTTTCTGATCTCGATATTCTCAGAATCATCCTTACCTTCAGGCACACTCTCATGGAGGATGTTGGGCAGGCGCATCTGGTAGTTCCTGATCCCTGCTGCGAGATCTTCCATCTCTACCTCGTTCTCCTTGATCTGTCTGGGCAGGTTTCCTGCTTCAGCCATCAGCGCTGATGCGTCTTCTCCAGCCTTCTTGGCCCGGTTTATATCATATGATATTGTGTTTCGACGCCTTCTCAGTTCATTATTCTGGCCGATTAGTTCACGGTACCTGACATCCTGCGCCAGTAGGTCATCCACCCATCCAATCTTATCTACTGCATTACGTCGTATCAGATCCGCTTTGATCTGATCAGGGTTTGCCCTGATGAACCTGATATCAAGCATCTGTATCACCGTTATATCTGCTCATATTCATCTCCTTTCCAGATCATTGTGCCCTTCCTGTACATCAGCATGGTGATGGCATGCTCCCCTGGTTCATCTATCCGCATTCAGCCAGGCAGACCCACCGATCATAGATAGGGTCACGTTCGTTCTCCCAGATCTCATGATCCATACCTGCTCCGGTGAGCCATGCGGAGATAATATCCATCTCTCGCTCTGTTCCGACGGTCATGAGTGCCTGATCAGCAACAGAACAGAATCCTCCAACGATATTGTTCCAGTCATCTTCATTGAACTGCTGGAATTCTCCAAGCATAAATCCAAATGCACAATCTACGGGCTCGGTCAGGTAATGTTCGATGTTTCTCCCGTCGATCCACATGGTCCTATCAGGGAGGAGTCTGCCCTCTTTGAGTCCCCGGGCAAGGAGCGCGTCATCGTTATCATAGGAGAGCGGATTTAATCCGAGAGCCCTGAGTGCATGGGTACCGATACCGGATCCACAGCAGCAGTCCAGGCAGGAGACATCTTTTTCATCGCCAACGATTGATTTGACAAGATCCAGGGTGATAGCAAACCGGTCTGGATTGAGATCTTCTCCTGCCGGCAGAGAGAGGGCGGGGAGACGTTCACAATAATATCGCCTGACTGCGTCTTCAAATTCTATCCGTGGAACCTGGTACACATCTCCATCTATGTCATTAAACCGGTTGAAGAGCTCATCAGACGGGCTACGCAGATGACAGCAGGCAGCTTTGACCGTTCCGTCCGGAGCATCAACGGCAAAACTGAGTACATCGTCACCTTCATCTATGAGAATCCTGACCTTATCTGATGGGATATTCAGAATCAGCTCATCCATCTCCACGTAACAGAGATCAGAGAAGAGTGGTTCGACAAGAGAGATCTGGTCAGCCTCGAATAATTCTGCAAGTTGCATCCTGATATGTAACTCCTGCTCAGAGATCAGGATGTGTGCATAAAAAAGGTTCTCTGAAAACGATCCAATCATCCTCTCTCAACCGGGTTAGGGCTGGGGGGTCAAAAAAAAGTTAGGTATTATACCCGGGTTTTCGGAAGTTCAACCTTGGTCTTGATGATCTCAATCCGGCGGATTGGATAGAGTTCCTTGACTCTGCGGAAGGCTTCCTTGGATATATCGCCGTTGATGATCCCATTCACAAAAACACCGAGTTCGTTCTCAACACCGTGCTTGAGTACTTCTTCGGTCATGACTTTGCGGATAAGGTGCTGGATACTCTGCTCTGCCCTGGTAAGGGTGAAACAGGTGACCGTTGCTCTGACCTTTCTGCCATCTTTGGTGACAAAGTTGATGATGTTCTCAATACGAGAGGTACGGCGTTTGACCAGTGATCTGATGTAGTCACGGGCGACCTCATGACCAATGAACGAGGTGTATGCTGCATCGCCAGCGACCTCGGTGATCGAGAACTTCATCTTGACGTTCTGCTTGGCGTAGTCATTGACCAGCTCTGAGAGCGGGGCTGACATAGTTCGGCCGATCAGCTTGGCGGGGTCATCAGTAACGGTTTCACCAAGGTAGACCTTACCAACATTCTCAGGGCTGTAGACCTTATACCAGGACTTTGCCTTCCATCCTTCAATTCTTCTTCCTGACTGCTTCTTTCCTGCCATATCTTCACTCCATATCGTCTTTTAAAACCATTTTTCTGCTTAGGTCTCTTGTCTGACCCGTTTGGTCAGATCCTGCTCTGCACACCTCTTCTGCCACGGAAATATTGGTGAGGTAATCGTCCACTGATGCGATGATGGATCGTATCTTTGTCCCGGTGATACGGGTTTCCACGATGCCCCCTGCTGCCCGGGTATCCATATCACGCAGGTTATCTGCTGCTACGGATGCGGCGACACTCTCTGGGTCACAGTGCCCTGTTCTGATGATACCAGTAATCTTCATGCGTATGCCTCCCCGATACCGGTGAGGAACCGGGCAAGGTGTTCGCATGATATCGTGGCTCCTGCACGGGTTATGTGACCGCCCCCATATCCACTGCACTCTTCAGCAAGGGTATGGACGATAGTGCCGAGATTGGCTCCTTTTTTGGTATCATCCATGCCTGCCCTGATGGAAAGATGGCAGTTCCCGTCATCCTGTCTGGCTACTACAGCAACCGGACTGTTTCCTTCCATAGTGCAGAAGGTATCAGCAATATCACTTGCAAGCCGGTGGTCAGTGATCTCATAGACCCTGATATTTCCCTCCTGCGGGGTGCGTATCACCTCCTTCAGCGTTCTGATTATTGAGAGCCGGTGATTTCGTGCGATCTCCCAGGCCTGCTCAAGCCCTTCTGATGACCTGAGGCAGAGTGCTGCACCAAGGCTTCCGTTTCCGGTTTTGCCGCAACAATCGATGACCATCGTCATTGAGATGGCATCTTCTATCACCTCACGTTCAAGCTTGTACAGGTCACCATATATATCCAGGAGTGCTGCTGGTCTGCTTATTTCTGCAGCATCGAGGATCAGGTGAGAGAGAAGGAGATCAAGTGCCGGTTTCTTATCAGAACCATCAGGGGTACACCGGGTGATCAGATCTGCGATGGCGGATTCATCCCCTGATACTCCCGGGATAAATGGTGTGGTTGCAAGGGTGAGCTGTTCAGCAAGATCCCTGCCTGGCAGTCTGATCCCTCTCTTAGCACCGATGATCCCGTTTCCCATGGCATCCATGAATATCTCATGGTTCTTTCCGACCAGCTGCTGTCCGTCACCGATGATTCCGGTGAGGACCAGCCCGGCAAGATCCCGATTGTCACCGAGGGCATTTGCCACGAGATATGCAGCACCGGCTGCCGAGAGGGATGTATCCCCATCGATACCGTCGAGTCTGGGATTGACATGATAGGGCCCGGTGAACCTGGGGAGGTGATGATCGATGATCATCGTCTCCTCAGGCAGGTCATCAAGGCCGGATCCCAGATCACAGAGGAGTGTATGCCCGGTTTTGGAGAGATCCCTGCTTCTGACCCGGCTCGAAACCCTGAGGCGGAACGGGATATGTGCCCGGTACAGGGCTGCACTCATGATCGCGCCTGCCGCAACTCCGTCAGCATCATGGTGGCAGAGTATCTCTACCTGGTCATGACGGATGAGTTCAGATGCCATATCCTGTGCGGCAGTCTCAATGGACATATTGTGTGTATCCGTGGAGGTTAGCGTGAGAGGAGGATTTCTGCGGTATCAGGCTTGTAGACCCAGCCTTTGGGCAGTCGTGTGCTTTTCACGTAGTATTTGACAAGCCGGCGGACTTTTGCCTCGGTGAGGTTGAGCTGGCGCTTGTTATGCAGATCTTTCTTGTTCTCTGAAAGGTGCTTTCTCATACCGAGTGCTTTCTCGATGAGGTTGCGCAGGTCTTCAGGGATTGAGCCGATGAGGCCGTTCTCGCGAAGGATCTGATCAACACGCTTGCCGGTTGCGAGCTTGACGCTCGGAACCCCGTGTTTGTCACGAAGGATGAGTCCTATCTGGGCGCTTGAGACACCCTGTTTCTTCATCTCTACGATCTGCTTGATGATTGCGTCCTTATCAGTGTTGGACCATTCGGGCGCAGCGGTGCGGTATGGTCTGACTGACCGGGAAATACCTCTTCTGCGAGCATGCATTCTTGCCATATCTGGAACCTCCGTTACGTGAACAGAGTATAATCCTGCCGGGAGAAGAGTAACAACTATTGTTGCTGACTCTCGCAATCCCATAGCCATATAGGCCGTGGCCAAACACCACGTCGGATTTACTTCTGCCAGCACCTTATAAAAAGTGCGTTATATTGTTACCCTGCAGAGGGATAAGGTTACTCTTCGCCGAATCGGTTGATGAGGGTGATGAGCATCGAGAATCCGGCAAGTTCCATGGTGAGCACCTCATCCCGTGTCATCCCCATGGAGGTCTCTCCGTCTGCGGTGAGCATTTCGGGTCCCCTGATTACTGTACGGGTGGTTCCATCTGCTGAGAGGACTTCCTCAGCCTCGGAGAGGTGTACAAAGGCTCTGCCCGGGATAATTACCGTTCCCGGGAGCCGGGTGAGATCGATGGTCTTCAGATCCTCGATGGTGATGAGGTCTGCTATCTCTTTGCTCATCTGGATGATCTCTGCTCCTTCTCCCCGGGATGAGAGAATTTGGCTGATGGCTGGTGCAGCAACCTCTCCGGTGATCACTGCGGCCTGGTGGGTGATTTTGGGAAGACCCGCAATCAGGCTCGGTTCGGTGAGGAGGGCAAAGGGTGAACCAAGATCCGGGTCGCAGACCGGGGTCCCTGAAACCCGCATTGTGGTGAGTTTTTTCACCGTTCTGACTAGTTTCTCAAACTCTTCAATTGTCTGGGTACGCTGTCCGGTAAGGATCGGTGCGTTTCCAAGGATGAGTCCCTGATCGGTGGTGTTGGCAAACCGCATGAGGATCACCCCTTTTACCCCGATCTCTTCAAGCCACCTGATAGTATGGGTGAGGATATCTCCGTCGTTGACGCCGGGCAGGATCACGAGGGCTGCATATACCTCGATTGCACTGGCGAGTCGTCTTATCACTTCAAGAGAGACTTCAGGGGTCGGATCATGCATATACTGGCGTCTGAGCGTTGGGTCCGCGGCAAAGATGGTAAAAGATATCTCAGCAAGTCCTGCCTCGATAAGGAACTCTGCGATATCAGGGTTTTCAAAGCCTTTTCCACTTGTGTATCCGATGTGGAGCGGAGCCTCAAGGCTTGAGAGGAGTTCGATGAGGTCCCGGAACTGTGGGTAGCAACTTGGGTCTCCTCCTCCGCTGATGGTAACCCTGGTTAAGTCGCCGGAGAGGAGCTGCAGGTTTGCAAGGGTGTCTCCTGCGATATCTTCAAGGTCTTTGAATCCGGTATATCGTTCCTGAACGCTCCGGGTACAGTATTCACAGCCCTTGGTGAACGGGAGGCAGTACCGGCAGCCGAACGGGGCCACTTCCTGTGCATGTTTAAAGTAACAATAGGAACAGAACCCAAGGCAGTCAAGGCCGGGTCTGCCGCCGATGTCCACCGTCAGCTGAGACATTCTCAGGAGGTCAGCGGGCTGAGTTCATATAGTCTGCGGATGGGTTAAGCAACAGGTTTAATATGTTCTCCAATGAAATATGTGTTCGCGCCTCAGTGGCTTAGCTGGCAGAGCGGTTGACTTGTAATCAACAGGTCCCGAGTTCAAATCTCGGCTGAGGCTTCGGAACCTTTAGTTCGCTTCTTTTCCAAAAATTTATACGCAAAACGACGCTACGTTTTTCTCATGCACCCGAGTCGACCACCCTCGGAGTTCTCCTTTCATGGCATCAAAGAGGACTATCCAGAGCGTTCAATCGAGAAATCTCTCGCATCCGGACAGATAACAAAGCAAGACGCAGATCTTATCCGTGAGTACGTTGCAGACTCCCAGACCACCCGGAATGTCGGGGGAAAACGATCTCAGAAGATTGTCTTTGTATTAGTCAATATCCGCAGATTCATCGGTCCTTTCACTGAAAATTCTATTGCTGATCTCTACAGTGGGGTGTCCAGGATTAAAGCGGGTAATTCACTCAGGGGAAAACCCTTCGCACCGCATACCATCGCTGATTACATCGGGATGATGAAGACCTTCTATCGCTGGCTCATTGATGAAGGATACGTCTCGATGAACGAAAAGAAGCTTGACAAGATTCAGATTCCCAGACGGTCCAACAAACGGACAACCAATGATCTCCTGAACGCTGATGACATCACCGCACTCCTCGCCGCATCTCGTACCAGCAGGGAACGGGCCTTCGTCTCAACATTGTACGAAGGAGGTTTCCGAATCGGTGAGATCGGCCAGATGGTCTGGAATGATATTAAATTTGATTCAGTCGGAGCCGTGGTGAACGTCAATTTCAAAACCGGTATCGATCGGTACATCAGGTTGGTGATGTCGCGGGAACATCTCATCAAATGGAAGAGTGACTACCCGGGCGATCCTTCAGGTGACAACCTGGTCTTCATCAGCGAGATCGGTGTCCTGCCTACCCGTGCCGCACTCAACAAGACCCTGAAGGTCCTGGCGAAACGGTCCGGAATTGAGAAACACTTCACTCCGCATGTACTCAGGCACTCCCGGATCACCCATCTCATTCAGCAGGGAGTGAATGAGTCAGTGATCAAGCTCATGATGTGGGGGTCGATCGATTCGAAGATGTTCTCCACTTACGCCCACCTGACCGGGAATGACATCGACCGGGAGATCAACAAGCTGTACGGCATCTCAAACGATGAGTTGAAAGCCACGGTTAACCGGGTTGAACCAAGAATATGTCCGCGTTGTAAGGAAGTTCATGGCCCTTGTACCAAATACTGCCATAACTGCGGGCACTCCCTGGATGATGATACGCTGGATGAAGATGACGACCTTCAGAAATTCATGCTCAAGCATGTGAACGAGTTCAAAGCCTTTTTTGACCGGCTGGCGGACAACCCTCCCCATCCGGTTCCGTAACTTTTTTAGAATGATCCGTGCTATGCTATAGCATGGCATGGTTAGCATACGCGGCCATGTCAGGAGGTGGTATATTGACCACAACGGCAAGGAAAGTGTTGAAATCCAGTATGGACGCCTATGAACGGCGGACAGGTTTTTACGGAATCGGCAGGTTCTTTGAGGAACTTGGAATAATACGACTGATTGACCCTGATTCGATCAAAACAGAGGGCTCCCCCGTTTCTGAACATATGCTTGGCGGCACGTCATCGCAGGGGAGTGACCTGAGTATCAGCACCGGACTGCAAAAGGATTTCTCTTCCCGGAAGGTGGCAGCACATGGCTCTCTCTGATCGCTGCCCGAACCTGGCGACACAGAAAGATGGCCGGTGGCAGGAGTTCATCTGCACCCGCGATCCTAACACCCCGTGTACCAGGCAGTTTTGTGACCGGAAGCAGAAGGTGGTGATGAGCGATGCGGAAGAATCCTGAGTACGGAACCGAGCGGACCGCAGGTTATACTGCGAAACGGCTACTCAACTCCCGTGGGTTCTCGGTCATGATGGCAGCCGGACACGAACTCTTTGATCTGGTTGCCTGGCGAGGAAAGGACGAGATGATCTTCCTCCTGGTGAAGAGCTCCCGGTCCCCGGTCTCCATCGGGTCGTACCGTCCGGAGGTCAGGAAACTCACCAGCATCGTGAAAGCAAACTCCCATCCGGGTGAGATCCAGTTCTGGATCAAGTCCTGGAATGAATGGCTCCGGTACCGGATTATGCCCGGAGGAGCGGTATCCATCGGGGGTGATCTCCTTTGAAGACGATCGATCTCTCGTTCCATCCGATCATGTCAGAACTGATCCTCTCGGGAAAGAAGATCTGCACCACCCGGTATCATCAGAAAGGAGAGGTGGGCGATCTCTTCTGGGTCGGTGACCATCTGTATCGGATCGTTGCTGTGTATGAACAGGTGCTCAGCCGGGTTGCTGACGGTCTCTTTTTGTTTGAGGGGTTCCCTGACCGGAGTGGGTTCTGCTCGTTCTGGAAAGCGGTGCATGACAACCGCTGGGATCCGGATGCTTCGGTCTTCACGCATTTTTTCGCGTATATCGGCCATTACTGCCGGTGGGATGCTACACCGGAGAGTTATCATCCGTTAGTCTTCCGGAGGGAGTGTGATGACCAGCATCCATGACTCCCTCACCGCTCTTTTTCAGCCAGGACAGATCATCGAGGTCAGAGCGATTAGTGATGACGGGATGGCCTCCGGGTACTTTGACTCGTTTGAGAGTCTGGTGCAGAAGGTTAAGATCCTGGGTGATGAGGGCCGGTATCAGGGTATTTATGTCACCCTGAACGAGGTGAACCCGGCCCTGCTTGCCAGGAGAGCGAACCGGATCAAAACCCGGCTCTCGAAGAAGGATTCCACGACTGCTGATGCAGACATCCTCCGGCGGCGGTGGCTCCCGATTGATATCGATCCTGTCCGGCCTTCCGGAGTCTCATCCTCTGAGGATGAACATGCTTCTGCCCTCTGGCTTGCAGATCTGGTGAAAGGATTCCTTTCAGAGCTCGGCTGGCCCGATCCGCTTATCGGTGACAGCGGGAACGGGGCTCATCTTCTCTACCGGATCGATCTCCCGAACGATACCGAATCCCGCGAACTTGTGAAAGGTTGCCTGGAAACGCTCTCGGTCCTCTTCTCAAACCGGACCGAAGGTTCCCGGTGTCCGTGCCTGGTTGATACCGCGAACTTTAACGCCGGACGGATCTGGAAACTCTACGGAACCCTTTCCCGGAAAGGAGACAGCACGCCGGAACGACCACACCGGCGGTCTGCAATAATCTCCTCCGGAAGTGAGAGGGTCGTAACCTCCGAAGAACTGAAGGGACTGGTGAACCTTCTCCCGAGAGAAGATCCCGGTCCGATGAAATCTTCGCTCTCCCGGAACAAACCCGGCCAGGTGATCAATCTTGGGGAGTGGCTGGATGTGCATCACCTCGGGTATGATGCCAGACCGTACCAGGGCGGGATGCTCTATGTCCTCTCTGAGTGTCCGTTCTCGGGTGATCACCGGGACGGGGCGTATGCAGTCCAGTTTCCGAGCGGTGCAATCTTTGCCGGCTGTCATCACCAGAGCTGCGGGGGAGGAACCCAGCGATGGACTGACCTGAAAGAGATGTTTGATGGTCCGGGGAAGAAGCGGGATTATGAAGCCTGGAGGAAAGAACAGAACCGTCAGCGGGCTATTGCGAAGATTAGCGGTGACATCCCTGGACCAGTTAAAGCTCTAGAGGTATCAGGCGAGGAGAAGAGCCGGCGGGAGAAGGCTTTCCTCCGGGCAAATGAGATTCTCGGCAACGGGGATCCGATCCGGTTCATCATCGACACGTTCGGTCTTGATCACGAAGGTGACCGGGTAGTTGCCGAATGTCTGGCCCGGTCGCTTGCCTCCCGTTCGGTGATCAACTCGAAAGGACTCCATGTCTCCATCACCGGCGAGTCAGGGAAAGGGAAGTCCCATACCGTGGATACCATGCTCCAGCAGGTTCCGGACGAACTCCGGCTTGACGGCCGGATGAGTGACAAAGCCCTCTTCTATGTCGAAGGGCTCCGACCCGGATCCGTGATTGCCCTCGATGACATCTCGCTCTCTGACCAGATGCAGGAGATCCTGAAAGGAGTGACCACCTCGTTTCAGAAACCGTTCCGGTACCGGACGGTCTCCAAGGACCGGACCGGTCAGGTCTGCACCATTCCGGAACGGTGTGTCTGGTGGGTTGCCAAGGTCGAAGGATCCGGTGATGATCAGGTCTGGAATCGCATGCTCACGGTCTGGATCGATGACAGCGAGGAGCAGGATGCAAAGGTGCTTGCCCGGACCCTCAATGATGCAAAACAGATGCCTGTGACACGGCCGCAGACCCGTGATGAGGTCCAGGTATGTCAGGAGATCTGGCGCCGGGTCTGTCCTTCCTGGGTGGTGATCCCGTATGCAACCCGAATCCGGTTCCAGTCCTCAGAGAACCGGAGAAATCCGGACATGCTCCTCGACCTGATCAAGACGAACGCGGTCCTGATGCAGAAACAGCGGGGGCAGCAGGAGGTTGACGGGATGACCTGTGTTATCGCAACCGAAGAGGACTTCGCAGCAGCAGCCCGGCTCTTTGCTGCCCTGCATGGGGAGAGTGGAGGCCAGGTGACGAAACTGACCCGGAAGGAGGCAGAGCTGATTGATGCCATCCGGGATATGCACTTGGAGGAGGTGACGATTGCCCAGATGCAGAGTGCAACCGGCTGGAGTCATAGCGTGATCTACAAGATGCTCCACGGGTACACAAGCCGGGGGTATCAGTACTCCGGTCTGCTGGAGAAGTGTCCGGCGATCTCGTTTCATGACCGGACTGTGACCACCGGAGATGAAGGACTCTCGACCCAGCGACGGTCAAAGGTCTTCACCTGGAATCCGTATCTGTACGATGCCTGGGCAGAAGGGGGAGCGGTCTGGCTCTCTGGTCCCGCCGGGGGTGATGACCCTGATGATGGCGGTAATGCGGGAAATGATGGCCCTTCGCAGCAGAATGCGGGATCTTCCCGCGAGAAACGGGGACGTGAGGAGGAAGATAACTCAGATCTAACTCAGAAGAAGAGAGAGAAGTACAGTACAGCGGAAGAAGTGAAAGTATGTAGTGGGGGTGATCCGGCACCTGCAGGGGTCTGTACACCTGTGCATGATCCCGGAGTTTCAGCAGACGAAGGGCCCAGACTTCCACCCCGGCCACCGATACCCTCACCCTGCACGGTGCCGGCTCCGAATGATAGCGGGAATCAGCCGCCGGCTGCTGCAACTACCCGCCAGAATAAAGGGGACTCCGCTCATCCGGGGAGGGTTTCGATCTCGACGATCAATCCGAAGGAGTTCAGACCGGTGGATGGCTGGCCCGACAAGAAACCGTGTATTGTCTGCGGGAGAAAGCCGACCCATTACCTGGAACGAACCAAGGGGAAGACCCAACCGGGAACACTCTGCAAGGCCTGTTACCATCGAGCGGTGACGATGCAGTCCAGCCAGTTCAGGACCATTCCCGGCATTATTGATGTCACCCGGTTGCAGAAATGGACCGGTGCTTCGGTCGGCCGGTGTCATGTTTGTGATGGTGATGCGATCGCCTGGCAGGATCCAGGTGATCACTTCGGGATGTGTGAGACCTGCTACTCCCAGCTCTGCGAATCCGAGGTGAGAGCGTGATCACTCCCCTGGCCGTGGACCGGTTTCCGGTCTTCCGAAGTATCTACTGCCCGCACACCCTCGGGCAATGCCCGCTGCACCGGTGGCAGATGAACTGCCTGGCCTGCGACCGGTATTCCCGGGTGCGTAGACTGGCATATGGGGGGTCGGCATGAGACTCTCTCGAAGGCCGACCATTGAAGCCTGTTTTACGAAAGGATGTCCTCACCTGAAGTTCGTTCAGTGTTCGGTCCGGAGAAACCGGATCTGTGATCTGACCGGGAAGGGGATCGGGTATCTCCGGGTCTGTCCGCTGGAGGAGGCCTGTGCAGCTTGCTGATGCCCTCCGGCTGGTCAGGAGTGAATACCAGGTCTTCCGACACCGGAGGAACTCACGGGCGTATTATCACCGGAACCGCGAGAAGATCCTGCAGCGGAGAAGAGAGAAGCGGTTTATGAGCTTTTGCGGACCTGAGAGAGCGGTGGTCTGACCTGGAGGCTTCCCCTCCTGAGGTATGTCGTGGGAAGGTTTGCGGTTGTTCGCGAGCGTTCGTCCCATTCGCTGGAGAAGGTTGGCCGGATCCGGGTGGAAGGAGAGATCGTTGTGATATACCTGGACGGGATTGGATTGTTTCAGGTCGGGAGAGCTCAGGTGATCCTGGTTCTTCTCCGGTTAGGGGATGAGGTAATCCGGGACCGGGATGGAGGAGTATTCGGGATGATGAGCCTGTCCGGGAGTGGAAGAGGGGTGAAGATGGTTATTCGAGAGCGGTTGTATGTGGCTCCAGTCCGGAGGGTGAAGCGGGTACTGGAGGGGAAGGAGAAGAAGGGGGCGGTGTT
>DATMXW010000025.1:0-15365 GCA_035561295.1 Methanospirillum sp.
ACTGAACATAATTTCATTCTCATTGATGAGAGAACCTGTATTTTTGAATTAGAGGATCAACGGGACCTCGTCAGGCCCTATATTATGATCAGGGTCCGTGATGCACTTTTAAATTCTCAATTAAGGGATGTCTTTCAGACACTGTGGGAGAAAGCGAGTCCTCTCTCAACTCTATAGAATGTTCACTTTGATATCCCTGAATCATAACGAATAGATTTTCGGGCATTTCGGCCCAGCCTAGAAAAGTGTCGTTCAGGAGGTGGTGATCTGTATAAGACGAACCAGGAAACCCGGACCGGCGCATCCGGACTCCTGATGATGCAGGAGAAGCGGGGATGATCCACCTCTCCCGCCTGTCCCCAGGCCGTATAACGGCGTATATATGTCTGAATTGATATGGATAAACCATATCGAAAATCATCAGACCATTTTTGTCAGGACCGACAGCCGGCCCAGATGATCCAGTGATGATGCAATCAACCCGGTCGGGTCGGTTCTCTCTCCGGTTCCGTCATCTTCAGCATGGAGATGACCAATTACCTCTCCGGCAAAGGTCACCGAGAGACGGGCAAGGTCGAGATATCGCCGGTACATGAGTACCATTGCGATGGTGTTCACCCCTGCCACCGCTGACGAGATGATCGAGACCAGGAATGTAATATCACTCATCGTCTCCTCCATTGAACAATACCTGTTCCTGTATCTGCATTTGACCTTCCGTGCCGCGATTTTCGCGGACCGGAAGAGTCAAGCCTGTCGCCGGTGGGTATAACCGGAGCAGCGGATTTCTGCCCGACGAGGAACGAGGAGGGGATGAGTCCGACCCTTCTTCCTCTCTAACTCTTCGGGGTCGCGGGAGCCTCCCGCGAGAAAATATTCGACCGGCGGCAGGGTTCAGGAGGAGCTGAAGACGACGGGTGCGAGCCGAGCCTTCGGCGTCCGCCAGGGCGATGGTGAGGTTCCCCTCTTCGGCTTGGTAGAGGGGGACCGGCGAAAGCCTGGGAAATCGGTCGCAGGGGCATAGTATTCAGATGATAGATTTATCCTGAGACTGAAGGGTGAAATTATTCTAATCAGGGAGAAGAGTGCCTTTCAACTGAACCTAGACCAAGGGATTGCATAAGTAGTATGCACGAAATATCTGCATTGAACATATGAACTCCTTTTTTAGTGACAAGGATAATGTCAGGGTTTTTTCAGATGGCTTTGATCTCCTCGGAGACCAGTCAGGATCAAAAATAATCTCTGATATTTGTGCAGATGTACGGGGCCTGATTGAGGAAGATGATGATTTTTACCCTGCATTTTTCTCCCTTGAAGCCCTGCTGACTTCCCTCCATGATGATCAGGCCGCAATCTCCCTGATCTCACATGACTCACGAATCATGGAGAGCCCGATCTTCAGGTTCCGGTATGCAGATCACTGCCACCGGGTTGGAGATACCATCTCCGCAGAGGAAATTCTCCGCTCATACATGTCGGGGGCGTCAGAATCGCTCAGCGACAAAATATATGGATTCCTGGCCTCCGGAAGGCTTGGGAATGCAGAGGAGGAGGCTTTGCGCTGGGCTGCCCTGCTAAAGGAGGAAAGACTTGAGGATAGCCATGCTGATGTTGCTTTTGTCCAGAATCCTGATGATTTCTCTCTGCTTGCGTATCATCCGTTTCGGGAACGGATTGAAGGGGTTCGTCTCCTTATCCGGGATAATATCATACCCGGAAGGGAGAAGGAAGCATACTCACTTATCCGGTCCCTCCTCCTCTACAACGGCGATTTCCTGGAAGGATACCTTACCCCCTACATGAGTGAGGAGGGAGGAGAGGCAGTACTTCCGGGTCTCTGGATAGCGGTTCTCATGTCCGGAACCGCTGCAAAAATCGTAGAGGAATTTCTTGCAGCACATATCTTTCCTACTGGTATCCTGCAACAGGGGGCAGAAGAGATCCTCGAGGACCTCCGTGAAATTACGAGAGAATACCTGATCAGGCAGCTGCTCATCCAGGGAATGGTAGCAGGGATTCCAGGCTCCGATCTCCTTGCCGAGATCAGGAATATTGTTCTTCACCATGATGACCTGATCCTGGGACCCCTTGAATGGATCAGGCTGACCGAGTTCCAGGAGCAGGCCTCTTCTCTTATCCGGGTAATCCTCGAGGATAACCCGGAACTGCATATCTCGGGAAGGATAGTCCCGGGAAAACTTCCTGATTTCCATAAGTTCAGGCCCGGACACCGATATGACGAAGATGAGGATGATGAAGGCTGTGAAGAAGACCATGAACTTGAATCCCTGCTTTCTGAAAGCCAGTATGATGAGGCGTTCGAGCTGGTATCGGGATATGTCCGTAACCATGTACTATTCGAGGATGTCGAAATTATCTTTGACCTGGCCCTGAAATCCGGCCGGCTGGATGATCTCGTTTCCCTGCGTCCTTTTATGGAGGAGGGAGAAAACCAGGATGGGGTTTATCTCATCAGGGCGTATGAGCGGCTGATGAATAAGGATGTAAAGGGATGCCTGGCTCTGATTGACCGTGCCGTGTCTGTTGGGTACCCGGAAGGGAATGCGATGATTCTCAGTGCAGCATATATGAATACAGCAGGATTACCGAAACGGGCGGTTGGTATCTGTGAGAAACTTCTCAAAAAGCAGGCACTACCACGGGGTGAAATTATCCCAGTCCTCGCTGCTGCATACCGTCTCCAGGGCCGTGAGAAAGAATCCATAGAATTGGAACAAACCCTAACATCAATACGTTCAGAATAAATCGGTATTTTCTAATTATCAACGATTCGTGGAGCTAAGGCATTTTAATTTTTTATCTCCCAAATTTACACCCATTTGAGATTCGAGGATTACACAAATTTATATCCTCAAAGGTGCTGTGATACTTATTATAAAAAATTGAGGACTATGATTACTCAGATTCATTTTCTCATAACTTATATGTGTACCCTGTGTTGTGAACACTGCTTTGTCTGTAGCAGTCCTCATGCGGAAGGTACATTCACTATCAGTCAGATCAACCGGGTGCTGGACCAGGCAAAAGATACTGGTACCGTTGATACGGTGTATTTTGAGGGAGGTGAACCATTCCTGTTTTATCCACTTCTCATTGAAAGCATCAGGCAGGCACGCAGGCGGGATTTCTCTGTGGGAATTGTAACTAACGGATTCTATGCTACTTCTGAAGAGAATGCCCGACTTTTCCTAGAGCCTTTTGCAGATCTTGGGATCGTGGACCTGAGCATCAGTGATGACGTGTTTCATTACGAAGACCGGACAGACAACCCGGCACAACGTGCATTCCATGTTGCACAGGAAATGGGTCTACCGGTATCGATTCTCTCTCTTGATCCCGGTGCATCAGGGCCTGGTTTTCCTGGCTCGTATCGGGAAGAAAAGACCGGGATCGTCAAAGGAGGCGGGATCATGTTCCGGGGGCGAGCTGCTGAAAAACTGAGCTCGTATGCGGTTTGCAGGGGCTGGCAACAGTTCAAGAGATGTCCCTACGAAGAACTCACAGCACCGAGGCGACTTCATGTTGATGCATATGGCAACCTCCAGGTATGCCAGGGGATCTCGATTGGAAACATCTGGAGGTATCCACTTAATAATCTCATACAGACGTATGATCCAACTACCCATCCCATTTGCGAACCTCTTATCAGGGGTGGTCCGGCAGAATTAGCCCGGGTTCTTGGATATAAATCCCCTGAGATGGTCGCAGATGCCTGCCATCTCTGCTATCTTGCACGAAAGGAGATGCGGCAGAAGAACCCGGATATTCTCACTCCGCAACAAGTTTATGGTGATGGTGAGAAAAGGCAAACAGATAATTTATAAAATGCGGTGACCAGGGATTTCAGAATTTCCGAATCCTGGAGTATCCCTCTGCAATAACATCACTTGCCAGGGTGATGAAGACAACTAGGAGAAAGGCAGCCAATCCATCCTGGCTGTTATAATCAAGGAAGAATACCAGCCATCCGATTATACACCAATGAACGAAATATATGGTTGTGACATTTCTACTCCATCGTTTGACCGTTTCAACCCCGAGCGCCGGGATCCGAGAAGAGGTAAAATACAACAGACTAACCCAGAATAGAATAAATAGAAGAAATATACTGGTAATCACCAGGGTATGCTGGTAGTAGTTATAATCTCCAAGGAGGTCACTCATGAATATCAGCAATAAAGCAAAAGGACAAGAAATAATAAAGCAATATCGATACAGGTAACTTTTGTCATTGCATCGGATTAGGTAATATCCGAAAACATATCCAGCAATTACATAGATGATCCAGGTGAGAAATGGAAAGAACGAGGTATCTGTAGCTCCCCAGAAGAGTGATGCTATCGGCCCTGCCACGCCATCATCAATTTTGATAGAAACAAGGAAGATGTTGAGCAGGCCAAAGATCAGGCCACACCCAATCAGATCCCTGATAGAAAAATCGAGTTTTTTTGCGACTCCAAAGAAGATAAGAGCTATTCCAGCAAACTGCAGAATATCGACATAAAAGAACTCATATATCGCTTCTCCAAAGTATGGTTCATATCCGGTGATGAAATATTTTGTATAAAATGGCAGCCAACCTCGAAGAAAATTGAGCAGGTATCCAAGAAAGAAGATCTGGACACCTCTCCGGAGTAATACGCCAGGTGAAGAGTTCCGGGAGTAGATAATCCCAAACCCCATAGCAAACATAAATACCGGTGCTGCCGGAACACCGCCAAAGAACTCAATAACCATCCCGATATTTGAATCTGCTGCATTAGGGATTGCAAGAAGCTCCAGAACATGGACGGCGATCATGAAAAAAACCGCGAGGCCTTTTGCGATATCTAATTCTAACTGCCGCCCTTTGTTTATTGGCGTTTGATCGAAGAGGGCTCCTTCTTGCATTAATTATTATTGGTTCCTGCTTTTATCAATCTATTTTACCAGGGAATCCCTTTCTGCAGGGATAACATGTAGCCTGGTGGGTGAGGCTCTCTTATGAGATGCTAAGATGTTATGGGCCGTTATTCATGAGAACCGATAGAATAGGTGGGCCTTCTGGCCCGTCAAAACCAGTATCTTTTAGAAGGTGGTGATCTGCATAAGATGAAACAGGAGACCGGACAGGATCATCCGGACTTCTGATGATGCAGGAGAAGGTGGTTGATCCGCCTCTTCCGCCTCTCCATTGTTCGTTTAATTGCTAATTGATGTCTGAATGATAGGAAATCAGGTAATCCTGGTATAACAATTACACCCAGTAACAGTTTCTTATCATCTCAGCATAGCAACTATCTGGTGAATTACACTGATCAGGGAATCCCATGAAGCAAATTTTACCTTCTTCATATCTTGGAACACATTGGAAAGGTTTCCAGATACAGTAGTCAGATGTTTCCCCGATAAGAACCTTCGGCCCTATTGCACCATGCGCATAGCAGTTTGCCTTATACGTAGAATCGCACCCTCCTTTATGCTCCAATTCATCTTCTGTGCCTCCGGATGCCTCTATTGGATCATAGTAAATTGATACGGAACCAAACTGGTCTGGCAATGATTGATCTGCATACCCGGTAAATGATTTCAGGTTTGTCCCTGAATACGAGATAGGATCTGCAGTGTAACTCAGTGTTGATGAGGTGGTATCTATATGAGGATCAGATAACTGCATTATGACCGCATCTGAATCCGGACTGTCCGATTGATGGAGCATGATTGCTGCCGGCATGGTACGGTTATCAAATGAATCTCCGATTATTTGTTCATTCATAGGGATAGATTGAACAATGGGAAAGGGAGCATTCGTTGTAGCCGTGGCAGTATCATCTATTCCTGAAAGCGTTAACTGGTATGTCCCATTATCAAGTTTTTCAAACGAGCCGCCAGATGCCTCATCGACAATCAGGTGATATGAACCTGAATTATCCTGTGAGAGGTTTTCATCTTTCATATCTTCTGCCATGACGATTCCGAGAATGATGAAGGAGATTCCAAAAAGTATCAGGATAAATTTTTTCCACATTACTCTCACTCAACCCGTTTATTCATGGAATTCTCCAACATTTTTCATGAAGTCCATGAATCAATCAGTGTTGTGTATCTATACCATAGTATCCTCACCTCCCGACACATAAGCGCATAATGTTGTTAAAAACTTAAACCTCCTAATTTAGATTCAAGATATTCTTCCGTATTGCGATTGTTTCACTCATCGTTGATAATTAAATTTAAATATTTAATGCGCTTATATTATAGTGGCAGAGATGAAGTCCTCCATACGTATCAAGAAGATTAATGGGAAAGAGTACTGGTACGAAGACACCCCGTATTATGACAAAGAGAAAAAACAGATCCGCCACAAGTCAAAGTACCTCGGAAAAAACATAGACGGACAGCCAGTGAAGATCCGCAGTGATGAAATGATTCCTGCTCGGATGTCCGTATGTTCTGCCCCAAAAGCTGCTTATGCTCATGGAAATCTGCTCCCACTTCAAAATATCACTCAGGAACTCTCAATTCAGGCTTCTCTTGAAGAATTTCTGAATGAAATTGAGACAGATACACTCTTGTCTCTTGTGTACAACCGTATCCTACGTCCCACTGCAATGTCTAATGTTCAATCGTGGTACGAAGGTTCCTCTCTCTGGCTCAATAATAATAAGTTACCTATCAGTGGACAGCGGATCAGTGAGTTCTTGTCTAATATTGGTCAAAGTAACATCCCTGAAGAATTTATGGAGCGATTTGCAGCTCACATCGAACCAAATGCAACTCTTCTCTACGACATCACCAGTCTATCAAGTTCTTCAAAACTTTTTGAGTGTCTCGAATATGGATATAATCGTGATAATGACGGCCTTCCCCAAATGAATCTCTCCCTCGTTGTAGACAAGGACAAGGGAATACCTGTCCGTTATGATGTATATCCTGGAAGCATTGCTGACATTTCAACACTTAAAAATACTATCGCTCGGTTAAAAGATGCCGGTTCGGAACAATTTCGCTTAGTTATGGACAGGGGATTTTTTTCGCAAACCACCCTTGCAGAGTTGATCGACGAAAAAATTCCATTCATTATCCCAGCTACGATCCAACTCACTTCAGTTAAGGAGTTGATGAGTAAAGTTCAAAATCGAGTTAAACAGGCCGAATATCTCAAGAAACACGAAAAGGGGCCAATATTTGCAATGCCTGTCACTCTTGAGCATCAATTTGATCTAGATGATAGACCCAGAATCCTTAAAGTCAATGGATATTGCTTTTATGACCCTAAAAGAGAACAGGATGAACGCGATTCATTTTATCAACAGTTATTTGATGTCATTGAAAAACTAAAAGGGTTTCGGCCACAGAACTGGAGAAAACCCGAAACGGTTGTTCAGGGAGTGACAAAAAAATATGCCAGGTATCTGAATTGGAAGTTTGTTGATGGTCAGTTTGAGGTCTCAATAAAACAAAAAGCTGTGACACAACGGCTTAACCGAATGGGACGATTCATACTTTTTTATAGCGGGGAGATGGACTGGCTCTCTTGCCTAACCATATATCGTCAGCGGGATGCAGTCGAAAAATGCTTTCTGCGGATGAAAAATGATTTGGAAACATTGCCACTCAATGCACGGAGAGATGATTCAGTGAAAGGATATTTGTTCATGGTGTTCATAGCCCTTATTGTTAGGATGAGGCTTCAGATGATCATGAAAGTGACCGGACTTGCGAAACAATATTCCGTCGAAAAACTACTTCTCGAACTCGAAAAGATCAAATTATTCGAACTATCTCAGGGGGAAATCATGCAATCTGAAGTCAGTAAGAAAAACAGGGATATTTTAGAGGCATTAAAAATATGCGCCTAAGGATCCGGGAGGTGAGGTAGTATATTTATTCTCGTCTCATATTTATCAGAATTATTCATAATAGTCAAGATATTATTGGATTTGAATACAAATTACTGGTTAATCCTATCAAATAGTATTGGGCCTTTTGGCCCGGCCTAGAAAAGTGTCGTTCAGGAGGTGGTGATCTGAATAAGACGAACCAGGAGACCGGACCGGAGCATCCGGACTCCTGATGGTGCAGGAGAAGCGGGGATGAGTCCGACACTTCTTCCTCTCTGATTCTTCGGGGTCGCGGGAGCCTCCCGCGAGAGAATATTCGACCGGTGGCAGACCTCTGGAGGAGCCGAAACGATGGGTGCGAGCCGAGCCTTCGGCGTCCGCCAGGGCGATGGTGAGGTTCCCCCCTTCGGCTAGGAAGAGGGGGACCGGTGAAAGTCTGGGGAAATCGGTCGCAGGGCGAAGTATTCGGAAGCATGGTTGTAGATTTGACTTTCTAAAAAAGGTCATGAGATGTCGGACAAAATTTGAGGCCCGCACGATCTACAATGACATCTGCAACCTGAATAGATGTATGCAATTATCTCGGGAGGGTACTCCAATAATTTGGTTTTGAGCTCTTCAGGTCTTTCCATTGACGGTAATTGCCGTTTAAATCCATAATAAAAGATATTTCAGCCGAATTCGCAATTCTGAAGAGTTCACCAAAATTTTGCGTGGTTATTCTACTATTGGAAAGGGAGCGCTAGCAGATGCCAGAATTTTTACTCTGTATCAGAATATACCCGTACCCCCATTATCATGATCTCTCCGGGGGGGAAAAAAAGGAACGAGAACCCCTATCCTGGTTACCCGTGGATTGCCGGACCAGGACCCTTCTGAGGGGCCGGAGGTAGGGCAATAATTGAGACGTTCCATGGAATTGGATCTGATTCCCGTGCATATACACTCAAGAAATACGTTCCTGATTCTGGAATGGTAACGATCCGGAATGTTTCTGTGGAATACCACCCGAATTCTGGCTGCACATATGAGTAGGTTGCGTCCATGAGGGGCCAACCACTCGCATTCATGAGTTCATATCGTGGCGAGGCCGCTCCGGTCTCTTTCCGCTCGAAGATATACTCACCTTTCTCCAGGGTGAAGGCGGATGAAACATTGGTTCCGGATCCGGAGAGGTTCAGGGGAATCGTCAGGGGATTGTTCGTATCCATCCTGCTGAGCTGTGCAGTCCAGGTTCCGGTACTGGTGATGTTAAAGGTCCAATCCCCCGCCCATAGAATATGAAAAGCGAGTCTGCCTGAATATGGGCTGCTTGTATTGATTTCGGTGAATTCTTCCTTCGTCTTACCGAATTTCGGACTAATTTTTATGAACTGAGGTTCAACAGTCTCAAATGAGAGAAGGAAGACACCCGGATCTAATGAAAAGGTGTTATTTGGATGATCATTTGACAACGTGCCAACAGATTCATCAGATGTGTTGGCAGGCTGGACCGTGTCCACCGATGGAGATGGGGAGTTATCGGGAGATACAACCGCGGTCGGTTGAGTACATCCGCAGGTGGTGATTCCTATCACCATGAGAAGTCCTACCAGGAATAATAGTTTCATCATTATAGATAGTTCCCCAATTGATAAATATCTCATATTCTTTTCGGCAGTATCTGGTGTACCAGTACCCAACTCTGATGAATAATCTGTAATCAGGAATGCAATTTTTTGGATGTCTCCGGAAATTTCCATTTCCCTGGCCCGGTCATACATTCCCCGCTGCTGCCGATTCCCGCTGTTAACAGGCATCACAGATACTGATCTGCTGCCTGGGTTCTGACCAGACTGCCGGCGTTGGTAGGAAGATCGAGAATCTTCCGGTGGAATTCGTTCTCCGGTGCAGTACATCCGGTCGGGGTCATCCGTTCCTGATAGGTGGTGTAGGATCTCCCCAGATGATACAGAGTATGTTCTGCAGCCATTCTTCCCCCGCGATAAGGTCACCGGGATCGACCAGGGAGATGGCGAGATGGGCGACAGAACCGGAAGTACAGGTGGTAGGATGTTGTGGAGCCCGTATTCGGGCAAATAAAAGCAAAAAACTTCAGACACTCAAATCAGGTACTGAACATAATTTTATTCTCATCGATGAGAGGACCTCCATTTTTGAATTAGAGGATCAACGGAACCTCATCAGGCCCTATATTATGATCAGGGTCCGTGATGCACTTTTAAATTCTCAATTACGGGATGTTTTTCAGATGCTATGGGAGAAAGCGAGTCCCCTCTCAGTTCCATAGAATGGTCGCTCTGATATCCCTGAAATGTAACGAATAGATTTGTCTGGGCCTTTCGGCCCGACCTGGAAACGTGTCGTTCTGGAGGTGGTGATCTGAATAAGACGAACCAGGAGACCCGGACCGGAGCATCCGGACTCCTGATGATGCAGGAAAAGCGGGGATGAACCGCCTCTCCCGCCTGTCCCCAGGCCGTATAACGGCACATATATGTCTGAATTGATATGGATAAACCATATCGAAAATCATCAGACCATTTTTGTCAGAACCGACAGCCGGCCGAGATGATCCAGTGATGATGCAATCAATCCGGCCTGGGCCCTTTATCTCCCCGGTTCCGTCATCTTCGGCATGGAGATGACCAATTACCTCTCCGGCAAAGGTCACCGAGAGGTGGGCGAGGTCAAGATATCGCCGGTACATGAGTACCATGGCGATGGTGTTTGCCCCTGCCACCGCTGACGAGATGATCGAGACCAGGAATGTAATATCACTCATCGTCTCCTCCATTGAACAATACCTGTTCCTGTATCTGCATCGGTCCTCCGGTATACGAGGGTTCCTCTGGTTGAGGCATTCCCGTCCGTACTCGCTGCCTTCATCAGGACCTGACCGGTCCCGTTGATAGAGGTCTGTGACCGGGTTGATTCATTTGTGATCTCCCGGTGTGAGAGATACTGCCCGGACTGAAAGAGCCCGGATGCGGTGATCTCATCGTGCTGTACCGCCACGGCTGCAACAGGAAGCAGGTTACACTGCATCACTCGTTTCGGGTTCTCCCGGGTTTGTGCCTGGTACTCATCCACCCCGATGGTTCCGCTGCCGATGATCTGTACGGTTGAGTCCACTCCCTTTCCGGTGTCCAGGTTCCTGGAGAGGTTCACCCGGTCATCGGTAAAGAGGGAGTTGCTGTACGTCTGGTCCGGTCCGATCACTGCCGTGGTCAGGAAGGTGGCCCCTGCACTGCTGATCGTCGTGGTAATACTATCAGCTGCACCCAGGTGCCATGCCAGGATCAGGATGATGCTTCCCGCTATAATATACATAAAATTCATGCCATCTGCTCCGGCTCTCGGATACGAAAAGAGGGTGGATTTAAGCGAGTGCGGCGATACCGTCTGCCCAGGTCTCCAGCGTGGTGCGGATAGAATCGGCATCATACCAGGTGAGCAGGATCTGTCACGTGATTAGATACCATGTCTATCCCGCGGCTCGCGGCATGACACATGGGTCTTGCTGAAGGTATCCTCTGAGCTGTCACGAGATGCAGAAACCCCTGATCCCATAGCCCCGGTGATGGTTGCATTCCCGGTGATTCTCGGGTGACTGCGGTGCTTTCGTCTGTCATGGTCGGTCCTATCCGGAATCTGTCCCACGGTCTTTGCCTCAGCGTTCTCGTAGATGATGGAGGCTGCGTAGGATTCTTTCGCTCCTTCTCCACCCTGGTGACTGACTCCGCCTGATTCATAGGCGGTGCACCCCCAGGGGTTATCGTCCAGGATATCCTGGATCAGTGTGCTCTCCGGGTATAATCAGCAATCGGACTCGCAAGGTTCCGCATCGCTGACTTCACGGTGCTCTTTACGGTGAAATCTGCCATTGGTTCTCTAACCCCATTGTTCTCTGCCGCTGCCCTGCGGCGTATGGAGAAATGCAGGGAGTATATACGATTGATCGGGGTCTCTGAATGGCCGGAGAATCTGATTTGGTTTTCCATTTCCCGTGACCGAAGCCACATGTGATCTGCAATAGGGTGTCAGGAAGGGTGATTCCGAATGAAATGAACTTCATTCCTCGTATCATATCCGGACATTGAGAAAACTTATTCAGGGGAGAAGAGCATATGAGGGTATATCAAAAGGAGATCTGTCAGATGAAGAGATATCAATTTACCACCCTGATATGGGAAGAAGATGGGGTGTACGTTTCAAAATGTATGGAGATTGAACTTTCATCCTGTGGTGATACTCCAAAAGAAGCACTTGAAAATCTGCGTGAAGCGATCGATCTCTGGCTCAAGAATGCTGAACTTCTGGGACTTTTATCTGATGCTCTTCCCTCAATAACCTCGTCAGAAAAATTTACTTCAACCATCGAGGTTGAGGCTGCGTGAAATTACTGCAGGTCTCCTCACATACTCTTATTAAAAAGTTCAGACGTATTGGGTATCTGGATGCTCCATTCCAGGGTAAGGGGAGTCATGTAGCCCTCTAAAGGGACACTGACGGTACCAAACTGCTGGTCATCATTCAGAAACGTGGATCCTATCCCGATGGGAACCCTGATGTCAATTATGAAACAAGCCCGGATGGAACGGGAGGTTTTTTATCTTTCTCTCACCAGCTGATCGGACCTTTGCCTGTGAGGGATGATGGCGCCAGTTATCTCTACAAATACCATAATCCGGACTCTGCAGGATTCCCTGAACGAGGTGAGAGTCCGATATCACGTGGATAACCTTGCCCTTTTTGGTTCCCGTGCCCGGGGTGATGCCCGTGATGACAGCGATATCGACATCCTGGTGGATTTCTCTCCCGGTGCTGATCTTCTGGACCTCTCCGGTCTAAAACTCTACTATGAGGATGTATTTGGCAGGCTGGTTGATGTCGTGCCAAGACGGGCGATTCGTGAGGAGCTCTGGGAAGCAATACTTGCAGATGCGATTGACATATGAGAAACCGGTTTTGTATCATCGATTTGTTGACGTCAACAAATTGATCCCTGTTATAATACCCGGAACCACTTGTTTACATTAAGGAATCTGATGTGGTAATCTTATTAAAATTTAGGATTTATGAGGTTGGCTCATTTCCTGCCTGGTGAGGCAATAATCTGTTCCACCCGTTCAGCGAGTTCAGGTATTCTCTTAGTAGCGGTGCTAAAGACAAATGCAAGATCGATTCCAAAATATTGATGTATTAGCATATTTCTCATTCCGATGATCTTTCTCCATGGAATATCAGGATGTTCAGTCCTTGTTTCAGATGAGAAATGAGTTCCTGCTTCGCCGATTATTGATATCTGTCTGATAACTGCATCCTGGAGCATGGATGAAGCCATGAAGGTCTCTTCATCAACCCCTTGCATGTAGTCCATAATTTTATGGCATGCATCACGAATATGGAAGAAGTAAATACTCTCATTCTTCAGAGTAAATCACCACAGCCTCATTTTTTATCTTATCTTTCAGGTACGGACTGATCGCTCCCTCGCTGAGCAGATCAACCTGGATACCCAGGGCCTCTATCAGGTCTTCCCTCATCTCTCCCATATCAAAGAGGTCTTTTCGGGAATGAAATGAAACGATGAGATCGAGATCACTCTCTGGTGTCGATTTCCCGGTCGCATAACTTCCAAAAACAAGGATTTGGGAAACTCCATGAGGTAACAGGGTCTGAATAACCGTGTCTCTGATTGTCGGAGGGATGAAGGAGGGTATATCAGAAATCGTACTCATAGGGTTTTCTCCGGTTCATCATGCATAGATATGTGAGGTCCGGAAAAATCAGGTAATTTAGGAATGATCACCTGACCGGATTATAATATAATACTCTAGTCCATACGTTGGTCTCTTAAGTTCTTATTCCTTAACCCTGTCCTTCCCGTATACGTTCTCAAGTGAAGATAGGGGACCAGAGCACGATCTGCTCTGGAATAGTCATTATTTTTCCTCTCCAAAAATACCTGTCCTGGCTGATAGCATCTCTTGAGCATTTCGCCACTGAACTTGTTACTATTCAGTTACTTATCATTTGGCTCATCGGATTCTGTGTGCATATATATGTAATGCACCATTCTGGCTCATTTGTATGCGTCATGAGGAAGGAAACTGGTAAACAATTGATTACACAGTTAGGCAAATAACAGTCAGATGATCCAGAGTATATCAGGAAATCGTCCGGATGAAAAAAATGGGACAAACCCTGGATAATATATAATGTCTATATAACGTAATACAAATTCGAGCCCGTCGTGTGAGATTTTAACATGGGTACTGACTCTTTTAGGACCAACTGGATCAAGGGGTGAATAGAGGATTCTTTCTAATCTTTGTGATCTCTATGGAGAGATCGACGGTCTCCGGATGGCATGCCGGAAGGAAAAGGGGATTATCGATCGCAGTGTCAACTGGCTGCACCAGATGAATGCCCTGGTGGATCAGCTGGAGAAGACCTGTGAGGAGATACAGTATACCATCGATGATCAACCACCGATGCCTGTGCCGCATGAAATACAGGAGCGAGCTCGCCGTATTTCATCCGGGATACAAGAAGTGATGACGAACCTTCAGGGAGAGAAATGTAATTTAGGACTTACGCAATGGTTGGTATGCATATAAACTGCCGAAGGTCGAAGGGATTAAATTCACATCAAAATTAATTTTTATTGAGTGACAAAATCATGGTGCTGCGTAAGTCCTATAATTGTGAATCGAGCTCTCCCTGAATTGATTCCGTATATGGAATCTGGTGAGGTACTATCAGGTTGTTAAGGGACCTGGTGAGTATCCTCACTTATTTTTTAGTGTTTATTGCTTAACCAAGATTGTCCGCTGGATAGAGGAAGAACAAATGCGGCTAAATTGAGCGGATATTTTCTTTCAAATCAATACTTGTAGGGATAGGTGAGGATACAAAAAAAAATTGCCTCATCTATCCCTCATCATAGCTTCGCTGGACAAGAGGGAGGGCTCGTTTCAGATCATTATCGTTTCTTATCGTCAACTCAAGATCTCCCGTAGCCCAATGACCAATTGTTCTGACATCTCGGTTAAATCCTTCTTCTAATATTACCGTTTCAGGATTCAACTTCAAATATAATACGAGACTCTTTCTCTGAATTTGGACGCAGGTAAAATTTTTGATCCTCCGGTATGCAAGATATAATTTAGTTTCCTTCTCCTGGACATCGTCTCCTAATGCAAGAAGATATGAGTGAAGTTGTTCATAGATGTCTCGCATCCCGGTGTCCATCTCGGAAAGAGATTGTTTTGCAGTCTTATCGTTTCCTTTCCGAATAATTCGTGAGGGGGTTTCTTCCTCAGCAAGTCCAGTGTCAGTTGCAGAGGTCCGGTGAACCAGGTCGAGAGCTAACAGGTCCTCTCCAAATTTTCGGCTGTGATCTAGCTCTACAATGTCATGTTTGAAGTGTTTATTAATCTGATCACTACCTATTTTTAGATCAATATCACGGATTTGCATATGACTTTCACACAAAACAGTTATTGTAAT
>DATMXW010000026.1:0-2625 GCA_035561295.1 Methanospirillum sp.
GGCAATGATGGTGAGAACTTTCATGATCTCATTAGTATTATTTGATATTTTGGAAAGATAAATTTCTAATAATCCTTCAGCCATCTCACGGTACACATCAACATCTTCTGCGATTTTTATGGTGTGGTCATACACATCCCGCAGATATAGATGTGTCGAACGATGAATCAAGAACGAATCTGTCCTTTCAAGCCGGGTAATCAATTCCCGAAGAGACCAAATCTTCCTTCTGAACCATACCAAATCATGTCGAAATGACTGAACATGACTGACTGTATCATTATCAGGATTATTAACAACTGTATCTTCAAGAAATTCTATACGTTCCTCAAGACCTTCAAGAACAATAAAATAACCATCAACGATTGTGTCAATTATTGAATACATCAGGTAATCAGCATCATTCAGACGCAATCTTCCATTTGTACGACTAATCCGTTCTTCAATATTGGAAAACAGATCTGATGATTCAGTACAGGTGATTAGAATATGTTCTAGTAAAATTAGAGATACCTGCTCTTCACTCACACCTTCTTCTCTATTATGCAGCTTATTGAGCACAATGAAAAGGTAATTGTCAAATTCTTCGATTTTTGATCTTGTTCTTGTATTGAGAATATCCTCGATTACCAGAGGATGTATGGAATACTTTGATAACACCTCCAGGATAAGGTTAGCATCATGCAGGCCAGAAATATTAAGCCAGGCATTGGTACCTTCTGGAATTTTTTCCGGCTGATCGTCACCGGTGACCGGAATAAAACCTGAACATCCCTCTTTTGTGTATGTGAGGAGTGAAACGGTGGTATTCTGGGGCGGAGTATCCCCGATATATATCGGGGTACCGGGAGGAAGTCCGGTTTTGTGAGAACTATTTTGTTCAAAATGCATACTTTAGATAACCGATTAGTATCAGGGGATAGAGAATAAAAAAGTGTTTATTTTGGTGAATGAACTCGTTTGTCAGGGAATAGTTCATCAAATGTCTTCTCCTCATCTTCAATTACTTTGATACCTTTGAATCTGCCTGTTCTTCTACCGATATAATATATGATCATCGGCAGCAATACAGCTGGGATTGAGAGATACAGAGAGCCCTGGAGATCGGGATTGAATGCCAGAACAACTAGTGCAAAAATCTCTAGGATAATCCCGATAAAGAGAGGCATCCAAGGAGAAAACGGAGCTGGACTGATGATATCAGCATTTGTATACCCACGCTCATAAATACGTCTTCTAAATACTATCTGTGCCCAGCAGATGGATATCCAGCAGATTGCCCCGGTGAAGGCTGATACTGAGAGCAGCCAAAGATATAATTCACCTTCCCCATTAGTAAACCACCATAAGCCAAGTACAGCCCAGCATATAAAAAGGGTGAAAAGAGTGGCATACATAGGAGTACAATGCCGGTTCAGCTTAGAAAATGATTTTGGAGCCATACCTTCTAGTGAAAGCCCATAAAGAGCGCGTACAGCACCATAAAAGCCAGAATTTGCACATGAGAATGCCGCTGTAAGGACAATAAAGGAGAGCACCCCTGCAACTTCAGTAAAACCATACTTTGCAAGAGCCATTGAGAAGACACTATCTTCAAGACCGGCCTCAGAATAAGGGAGGATCATTACCAGAAGCAGAATCGGAATAATGTCTACCCTTAGGATTCGATAAACAACCTGCCGACATGCACGAGGAACAACTTTTTTCGGGTTCTGTGTTTCAGCAGCGGCAAGACCAACAATTTCAGAACCCTGAAAGTTCACAAAAATCAAAGCCAGATTAGCGAGAAGAATCACAAACCCTGCAGGAAAAATTGCATCAGTCCAGGTAAAACCGGGAGGAAAGAGTACACTAAGACCGATTGCCGGACCAGTCCCTGCCAATCCAATAATTATTAGGAATGCAACAATACAAAAGGCAAGATTATGAATAATCTTAATCAGAGCCAGAGCACTCTCAACAAAAGCAAATCCACCAACATGAATTATATTGAGGATAGTAATTAAAATCAGAAAAACAATCGCCCAGATGACAATGGGAATATCAGTAAAGAAAACATGCATGATAATTCCCCCGGCAACTGCTTCAGATGGTATGTAGGCACACCAGTTGAACCAGTAACTCCAACCAGTCCCTACTGCCCATGTAGGAGAGATGAATTCTGCAGAATAACTGATGAAATTCCCATGACGGGGAATATTTACCAGAAGCTCTGCAAATGATTGCATCACGGTATAGATGACCCATCCCCCGATAAAGTATAGAAAAATGACACTGGGCCCCATCTGGCTGATGAGATATCCGGATCCTAGGTAGTAACAGGAGCCAATGATCCCTCCAATGGCAATGAGACTTGCCATCCACGGTTTGATACCTCTACTCAGTTTGATTGTCCTGCCAGCCGGAGGAACGGGATTCTCAACTGATGAGTGCTCGCACTCATATGATTCTTTACCACAACTTCCAGGAACCATTATCCTATCCATAGGGAGTTTCAGCCCAAAATCGTAACAAAACCGTAATGGTCAACATTTTCTACCTCGAATATGATCCGGAATGCAAATATGCTTCAAAACGTCATCATCTCAATAAAAAAATGTTTTTATCCTGAATGGAGGATAATTA
>DATMXW010000027.1:0-30532 GCA_035561295.1 Methanospirillum sp.
AACATCGTTATGTGTTCCCGGGAATCTAGGTTATCACCCACCCCTGACCCCTCCCTCCAGGCCAAACCCCATGAGTGAAAGTGAACCCGTTTTAGCCGGGGTCGCCTCAGGCTCAACTCACACCCTGTCCGCTTCACTCCCTCCACAAGCCCCCTCCAAGAAATCAATCAGGAATACAGCCTCCTCACCAGAACCATCAGCAATTTCACAGATGGTGCATCGGTCCTAAAAATCAGAGCAAATGATAGGGTTCTGGTGTGTAGCCAGTAATCAGGATTACCTGTACATCCCCCTCAATCCTTAGGGGGAAGATCTCATGGCTTACTCACCCGCTCTGCTTCAAGGCCGCGAACCCCCATAAAGAACCGTGAAGCGGTGAAAGACGGATGAGGAAGTCAGGTTATTCCCGGTAAACCGATCAATCAGGCAGGGATTCTAGAGTCCCGGACCCTGGCATTCACCATAACCCCCAAAATCATCCCATTCAATGATCATGGATCACCCCTCTGATCTCATCCTGCTTTGCTAATACATACGCATTATCAGGATTCTGCTCAAGACTTTTGTTGAACGCATCCATGGCTTCCTGGTACCGGGAGAGACTAAATAACGCTTCTCCGATGCCGGACCAGACATAGGGATCATCTGGATCCAGGGCGAGGGTGTGATTATATGCCTCCAGCGCTTCCAGCGGACGAAAAAGTCTGACTAACGCATTCCCGATCCCGGTCCATGCATGAGAGTTATTAGGTTTTAGTTGAACCGCAGAGGTAAGATCAACAAGTGACTCCTGATACCTCCCGAGCACAAAATTGACTCGTCCCCTTCCCACCAGAGCACCCGGATGATTGGGATTCAGATCAAGGGCCCGGGAATACTCATACAGAGCCTCCTCGTTCCGTCCCAAAAGACGAAGATTATTTGCTTTAGCAGTCAACGCACCAGGATTATCAGGGTTAAGAATTAATGCCTGATCTAACTCGGCACCCCCAGTACGTGGTACCGAAACCAGGGTATCAGGATCAGATGCAGAGAGTACCGACATTGGCATCAGTACGAGAAGCACCAATACACCCAGCAGGGGCAGACTCATACCAGACATGTAAGATCCTCAGATAAGATACCCACGAACCTGGAAAAAGACATATATTGCGACCCCCCGGATCAGAAGAGGGAGATACATTGCTCATCCCTTCCCCCTGAACCAGGGCATAGATGGAGTTATGGTCTGGTATGCCACATTGTAAGCATGGCAACCAAGCACACCATCACCATCGAGAACTCATTTGGATCGGTGGAAAAGAAGAAGGTATCGGTTTCCGGCAATTCTGGACGGGTTATTGTCCCACGACACTGGGTCGGCGGTGAAGTCACAGTGGTTCTCACCAAACAACCAGAGAAGAAACCAGAGCCAAAGGCCGCAGATAAAGAGAAAAAACCAGAGTGAGAAACCCTTCCCTTTGGATTTATCCGGTTTAATCTGTTAATTCCTCTTGCCCTATGCCGATGAACTCATAGAGCACATACTGACTTTTATCAGTATTATAGAAGATCCACTGAAGAACTAACCCTGAATTGAGATCATAGAGAAGATCTACACTGGTGCCCCCCGATGATCCCCGATCGCCATACGAAACCTTGGCTACATTCCAGAACTCGCCTCCAGCCTCAAACCTGCCGGTGCCATTCTGATCCCGTTGGATTGCATAGTCATCAGCATCTACCCAGAACCCCCCATCGGTGATGAGTCCATACCTCCCCATCATGGCAAGACCAGGATCATAACTCCAGTATGATGCTGATACCGGATTTCTTCCAACATCCACCAATTCAGATATTCCTTCGTATGAATACCCATCCGTATTAAAAATGGTATAATTGACAAAACCCTGTGGGGGGGCACCTGATATCCCTGATGAGACCATTTTGTACATGATCACAGTCCCGGGCTGTATCCAGGCCGGGGGGTTTGCTGCCTGAGCCCCGCATCCAAAAAAACCGATGAGACAGAGAATAATCAGAAATAACCGAAAGTTCATGTATCCTCCATATTAGTATGTCCTTCTCTGGGGGTAACCTGACAGAAGGTAGATCAGGAGATATCATAGTTATTTGCATTCATCACAGACCAGGAGAGCAAACCCACCTCCTGATCTCTGGATATAACAGGTAATAAGATGAGTCTGCGAGCTGATCTGAGCGGAGTAATCCCTGAAGAACTCATCCCCCTCCTCCCGGACGGATTTGAAGTGATCGGAGACATCGCGGTGATATCAGTCCCTCATGAACTAGACCGATACACCGGGGATATTGCCCAGCAGATCATCAGAAAGCGAAGAAGCATCAGGATAGTACTGAGAAAGATCTCGGGGAGAGAAGGTGAACACCGGGTTGCCAGGTATGAATCGATCGTCGGGGAGAGGACTGCCACGATGTATCATGAATCCGGCTTCTCCTACCAGGTAGACCTGGCCGTAGCATTCACTACATCCAGGCTTGCAGGAGAGCGGATGAGAATTGCTGCCCTCATCAGCCTGGGTGAGGTAGTTGTGGTACCGTTCGCCGGAGTGGGCCCCTTTGTCATACCAGTCGCAGCCAGGGGAGGGACTGTGGTGGCAATCGAACTGAACCGGGACGCCTGCCTGATGGGGAGTGAAAATGCCAGAAGAAACCGGGTATCAGACCGGGTTGCCTACATCAGGGGAGATGCCCTGACCACCTGGCACATGGTGAACCAGTCTTTTGATCGGGCCATTATTCCTACCCCGTATGGCCTGGAAACTGCTTTTGAAGCTATCAGCCAGGTTGTAAGGCCGGGGGGTATCATCCATTATTATACCTTCTGTAACCGGACCCAGGCGATAGACCTTACAGAGCAGTTTACCAGTCAGGGGTATGAGGTACTCAGGTGCCATACCTGCGGAAATGTTGCTCCCTCGGTCAGCAGATGGGTGTTTGATCTCCGGCGATGAGGCAATAGAACCCCGAATTGCACTGGTGTAGGATGCCTTTTTATTAGTCGAGACCGAAAAAGTGAGAAATCAGAGTATTTTAGTACCTCTGTACTCATCTGTGAGACATTATTATGACAGACACCCCCTATTCAGCAGTCCTGAAAAACGTGCGATCAGCACCCCCCCTGGTTCACCATATCACCAACTATGTCACCGTCAATGACTGTGCAAATATTACGCTCTGCGCTGGGGGATCCCCGGTCATGGCCCATGCCAGGGAAGAGATAGAAGAGATGGTGCAGTATGCCGGAGCCCTGGTCCTCAACATAGGCACCCTCGATCCTGCCCAGATAGAAGCAATGATTCTTGTTGGGAAGGCAGCAGCAGCCAGGGGCATCCCGATCATTCTTGATCCGGTGGGTGCGGGAGCAACCGCGCTCAGGACAGATGCCGCCAGACGGCTGATGAATGAACTGCCCATCTCGGTTCTGAAAGGCAATGCCGGTGAGATAGGAACACTCGCCGGGGTTGATGCAAAGGTCAGGGGGGTCGACTCAGCCGGACTTAGTGGGGATCCGGCAGCGATCACCCGGGAGTATGCAAAACGGTCAGGGATGACTGTAGTGATGAGTGGCCCAGTCGATATTGTCAGTGACGGGGTCCAGACCCTGCTGATCAGGAACGGGCACCCGTTGATGGGAGCGATATCTGGGACCGGGTGCATGGCGGCTTCAGTAATCGGGACATATTGTGCAGGAGAGGGGAGCCGGGTGACCGCTGCGGCTGCAGCTCTTGCAGCGTTTGGAATCGCAGGTCAGAAGGCTGCCGCAGTTGCACAGGGACCCGGGACATTCAAACCAGCTCTCTTTGATGCTCTTGCCGCACTAACCCCGGAAGACCTGGCTCAGGACGCCGATATCATCCAGGGATAAAATGGTGTATGATCTGTATGTAGTCACTGATGAAGGCCTTTCAAACGGGTTGACCCATCAGGAGATCAGCCGGCATGCAATTCAGGGTGGAGCCGATGTTATCCAGCTCAGGGATAAATTAAAATCAGGCAGAGAACTGTTCCAGATCGCCAGGGAGATCCATAAGATAACCGCGGCAGCAGGGGCACTCTGTATTGTAAACGACCGGCTTGATATTGCACTTGCTGCAGGGACTGATGGTGTACATCTGGGACAGGATGATCTCCCCCTTCCAGATGCCAGAAAGATCGCCCCATCACCCTTTATTATCGGCGTCTCAGTGGGATCTGTCGCTGAAGCGGTTCTGGCTGAGAAGCAGGGAGCAGACTACGTTGCCGTCAGCCCGGTATTCTCCACCGGATCCAAGGATGATGCCGGGCCGGGTCTGGGTCTGGATATGGTCAGAGAGATTAGCTCTGCAGTCACGATTCCAGTGATCGGGATCGGCGGGATATCATGTGGGAATGTGAGAGACCTGATCTCTGCCGGAGCAGACGGGGCAGCTGTCATCTCAGCAGTCGTGAGCCAGCCTGATATCACGGCTGCATCCAGAAACCTTCGACAGATCATACAAGCAGAGAAGACTCTTCCCTGAAACAGCGAGAACTGACGAGGAGGCAGGTGAACATGGAAGGATACCAGGGAGATAATGGGCTTGGAAAACCCCCTTACGGACTTGCCCCCTGTATCGGTCCTGCATGCAGAGTTCTTATCCTGGGCAGTTACCCATCAGTCATCTCTCTCACCAGAGGACAGTATTATGGAAATCCGAGAAATGGATTCTGGCAGATCATCGGGGCAGTACTCGGAATCTCACCCACCCTGCCTTATGAAGAGCGGATTGCCCGCCTTATCGATCAGGGTGCAGGTCTGTCTGATATCTATGCAGGATGTCACCGTTCAGGGAGTGCAGATGCAACTATAACCAGCGGAATATTTACCCGGTTTCCTGATCTCATTACCCTGGCTCCGGGTATTCGGATTATCTTTCTGAATGGGAGGACTGCGCAGGCCGGATGGAAGAGATATTGCAGTTCAGATGAGTGTACTCCACATATCCGTGATCTCCCGGCTGAGTACCTGCCCTCCTCAAGTCCAGCCCATACGATGCCCCTGGCAGATAAGATGCGTGTCTGGGACCAGGTACGAGTGATGCTTGAATGGGAAACGGACACACCTGAATAGTAGGTAGGAAAGGAATGAGGATCAGGCTGGCTTGCTGATCACAGAATATTGAATAAAGGAGAACCGGGGTGGCACCCCCGGGAATTGATGATATGCGGATTTACGCGTTGATACGGTCAGCCATAGCTTTTCCAGCGTCAAATGCGGTGGTTAGTTCATCCTCATCAGGGACATACAGAACCTCCAGGGTGTCAACGATGGAAAATCCGGCAGTCTTCAGCTCCTCGGCAACCATCTTTGAAGCTCCACCTTTTCCACCCATTGAGCCGAATGTCAGGGCAAACCGCTCACCGGTCCGGTCAAAGTGGAGTCCTTTCAGATAGTAGAGGAGATCCCCGATACTGGGGTAGGGCATATCATTGATAGTCGGAACCCCGACCATAATCGCCTTTGATTCGAGAATATGCTTGACAATCTCTGATCGTTCATCTCCATGGAGGTTGAAGACCTTCACATCACCCCCTCCGGCAATCACTCCCTCGGCAAGAGCATGGGCAAGCATTTTGGTTGAGCCGTGCATCGTGTCATAGATGATGGTGACCTTCTTCTGCATCGAGGAACCACTTGCCCACCCGACATAGGCATTGATGATTTTTGACGGATCGGTCCAGATCTGACCGTGGGACGGAGCAATCATCTTCACCTTGCTGAGGAGATCCAGATCAGTCAGCTGTTTTGCCTTCTTGAGGAAGAGCGGGGTGAGCGGGACGATAAGATTGGCATAGAATTTCCGTGCCCCATCCATGAGAATATATTCCGGAATATCGGTGTCAAGCCGCCCGGTGAAACAGAGATGCTGGCCGAATGCATCATTCGGGAAGAGTATGCCGTTCTCTGCATAGAGCGTAAACATCGAGTCAGGCCAGTGGAGCAGGGGAGCCTCAACGAACGCAAGGGTCTTGCCACCGATATCAAGGGTCTCCCCGGTCTTTACCGGCTTGAACGATGCGTCCTTCAGGGCAGGATAGTGCCGGATCAGGCCATTCTTACAGACCTCGGTACAGTAGATGGGCGCCCCTGGGAACTTCTTGTGGATATCAACAAGTGCCCCGGAATGATCCTTCTCAGCATGGTTCTGGACAATGATGTCGATTGTCATCTCCCTGCCTTCCTGGGCGCAGGCATCAGCGATCCGTCCCCACATCTGGGCAGCCTGGCCGGGATATACATTATCTATCAGGACGGTCTTCTCCCCAAAGAGGAGGTAACAGTTGTACGAGGTTCCATCAAGGGTATACCCATGATAGGATCTGATATCCCAGTCCAGAGTTCCAACCCAGTATACACCATCAGCGATTTTATATGCGGTTGCCTTCATGATCTCACATCGTTCGTGATCTATTGAACGTTCTAATGTATGCGAACTATATTTATCAATGTTCCGCCAAACCATAAGGTGTGAGTTCAGGGGACCGATCTGATGAGAATGGAAGTGTGAAGGATATTCGGCTCTATTCTACTCAAAAACGAGTTATTGCCATAGATAGTCCGATCAAGATCAAGATCCTGGATCTCATCGCCGATGGTGATGTTGGATTTGATGAGATTGTGCAGCAGACCGGAAAGGCAAAGTCAACCATCTCAGTGCACCTTCATGACATGGCTGAGTCAGGGGTGATAGCCTCACGCACTGATCCTGATGATGGACGAAAAAGACTGGTGACTCTGATATCAGATCCCATCGGGAGACTGACCAACGAGGATCGCGATGCAACCAGAACTGAGAAGGGAGATCCAGAAGAGATGCCTTTTATCCCCGGCGATGTATCGTCCCTCTTTCAATGGGGGGTCCGTATCTTCAGGACCGAGGCGATGCAACTTGGCATCAATATCGATCCGGTTCTCACGCGTACCGGTGAGCGGATCGGTATGATCCTTGCCCCGTTGGTCTCAAATGATGATCTGGAAGTGATGGTCGGGAATATGGATACTTTCTGGCAGCAGTATAGTCTGGGATCGATCGCCCTGATAGAGAAGGATCCTATCACCCTCATTGTGGATGGCTGCTTTGAGTGCGAGGATCTCCCCGTGACCGGCCATAGTGCCTGTGCCTTTGATATCGGGATACTTACCGCCATATTTGGATACCACCTGAAGACCAGGGTCCAGGCGGTTGAAGAGGAGTGCTACTCAACCGGATACAATCATTGCAGGTTTGTGATAACCAAAAAGGGCACCGCTGGCCAGGATGAAACCCCGGGCCTTCCTCACTCTTCAGGGTGAGTTATATGGGCTCAGCGGATCCCTCTCCTGACCCGTTCTTAATCTTCAGCTCATCATATGCGAGGTTTACAATGCCAGTTACCCCATTGAACAGGTCCCGGGCACGAACTTCGGTGAGGGTTGTGATCAATGGGTTGTTTGGATCAGACTGCCAGACCAGGGGTGTGAGCTCAGCAAGCTCAGAAACGACCTTATCAACGGGTCCAGGGAGACCATCGGTAAGGGCTCTGCGGAGGTCTGCAATTCGTGCACCCTTTTCAGGTCTGACTCCGGTCCTGAGAAAGATGAGACCCTCAAGAGCATACTCAGCTGCCCGGTGTGCATAGCTCACTGACCAGAGGAGGGAACCGGCGGTCAGAAGGTCCTGTGCCCGTAATAGTTCTTGGTCGGCCCGATTGAGCCATAGTTCAGGTTTCATGTATGTCACCGAAAAAGATCAGAACAGTATTTTTCTCTCTGAAGAGGAAAAAGGCCTTCTGTTTATCTGCATATATCTTACAATTACAGGGTATGACCAAAGATTACACGCACCTTACGGGTGTTTTATTCAGGTAAAACTATGCAGATACTACCTCTCAGCGCGAGAACCCGGATCCTCACCTTTGATGATGGGATATCAGTGCTCCTGATCCTGGGGACTCGCAACAATATCCTCTGCGACACCCATCTCGGACCTGATTCGATGGACAAGGTACGAACGTACCTTACCAGTAGTCAGAGTGATCCTGAACTGGTCATCTTCAACTCTCATTCAGACTGGGATCATATCTGGGGGAACTGTGCCTTTCCTGATGCATGGATCATCGCTCATACCCGGTGCAGGGAGAGGATGATAGAGCGGGGCAGATTTGATCTGAATCGGCTCGCTTCACACTGCAGGGGGCAAGTCACCCTGAAACTCCCAAACCTGACGTTTGAAGACCGGCTCTGCCTTGACGATGAAGGGGTGGAGTTCATTGCAGCCCCCGGCCATACCATCGATTCTGCCCTCTGTTTTGACGGGCAGGATATGGTGCTCTATGTAGGGGATCTGGTTGAGGATCCGATCCCGTATCTGGATTACGATAACCTGGATGAATATATCAGTACACTGAGAACCCTGGCAGCATTTCCTGCAACCATTATGGTATCAGCACATTCGGGGGTGGTGAGCAGGGATCTTATCCAGTCAAATATCAGGTATATCCAAGCAGTTCAGAGAGGGGCATCCATAGATACTGAGACCCTGGGTGCATATAGAGCAGTTCATCAGTGCAACCTGAACACACTCCTGATGTTCTCATATGAAAAAAAGGTCAGAACCCTGATGGGGAATCAATTCAATTTTGAATCATTCTGGTCAATACCTCCCGATCTCGATACCCTCAGAACTGATGAACTTGAAGAAAAAATCATCAAGTTTCTTTCTTGTGTAACCAACGGGCTGCCCGGGCATCAGGATGGCTGATAGTTCATCACAATAATCTCACTGATAGCCCCCCGTTTTTCAGCATCGCTATTGATGAACCGCTTTGCCATCACCCGTTCTATCCGGTATGCCTGGTACAGGTCGTCAAAAAAGTGATCAGTAGGATCCTCATTCTTTGGATCTGAGTTACTAAGCATCACCTTTGCGCCAGTCTGATCTAACAGGGCATAAAACTCGGAGAGTCTGACCTGATCTGCTTCAGTAAACTGGTCGGTTGAGTATGAAGTGAAAGAGGAGGTCTGGTTCAGCGGCCGGTAGGGCGGATCGAGATAGACGAAAGTCCGGGCATCAACATACTCACGGCAGCAGTTAAAGTCACCAAGCAGGATGGTGGTTCCAGCAAGGAGTGCGGATACCTTTCGCAGATTGGATTCATGTACGATACCGGGATTTTTGTACTTCCCAAACGGCACATTGAATCCTCCTTGAGAGTTCACCCTGAAGAGACCGTTAAAACAGGTTTTATTCAGGAAGAGAAGTTGTCCTGCCCTTTGGATCCAGGCCGCTCCATATTCAGTATAATCAAATCCTGACCGGGATGCATTCAGATCAGCCCGAACACCAAGATACATCTCTTTTCTTCCAGCCTCATCCAGTGCATCATACCGCTCCTGATATGACTTCAGCTCTGATATGAGGGCTTCTACATCCTGCTGCACGACCCGGTAGGTGAGGATCAATTCTTCATTCACATCGCAGATGACCGCCTCCCGCAGGGGAAAGAGCTGGGCAACAAGGAAGAAGACAGCTCCTCCCCCAATAAATGGCTCAACATACCGGTCTATTGTTCCTGAAGAGAGTTCAGAAGGGAACCGGTCATAAAAATCCTGAAGGAGCTGACTCTTCCCGCCGGCCCATTTAAAAAATGGTTTTGCAAACTCATTCTCCTGATTACTCCGTCGTTTCCGCATCGATCGTATCAGAATACTGCTCTCTTGTGTCATAATTCGGGTTGATATCAGGAGGCCCTGAGAGGTCGAGATCACAACCAGACCGGGCCTATCACGTATCATATTAGAGTGAGTACCTGATCATATCTCCGATTCTCTCCCCCTGTAACCCACATACGATCCCGTACCAGTCTACGGCCCACCCATAACCCGGAATGCTACCCTCATCCATCAGGGAACAGAGGATCAGGCACAAGGTAGAACAACCAACACCGCTAAAATACATGACCTGAATAGTCACCCAGGAGGGATTCCCATAAACCGATATATCTGCATCCACGGACATTTTTACCAGCCTCCCCGGGAGAATCCCTGGCTTGAGGAGATTGAGATAGAGGAGTCGGCATACCCGTACCATGACTGGAACGAACGGGTTACCGCAGAGTGCTATGCTCCGAACGCCTCCTCAAGGATTTTGGGATCTGGCAAAAAGATCGTAGATATTGTCAATAATTACTCACGCATCAGTTTCAATTTCGGTCCAACCCTCCTCTCCTGGCTCGAGAAGCATGATCCTGAGTTGTATATCAATATTCTCCAGGCTGACCGGGAGAGTCAGAAACGGTTTTCTGGGCATGGTTCTGCGATAGCACAGATATATAACCACATCATTATGCCCCTCGCAACCTCCCATGACAAAGAGACTGAAGTGATATGGGGTATCAGGGATTTTGTTTCACGATTCAACCGGATGCCCGAAGGGATGTGGCTCGGTGAAACCGCAGTTGATTATGAGACTCTCGACATCATGGCACAGCAAGGGATCAAGTTCACCATTCTTGATCCAAATCAGGCAAAACAGGTTAAAAGCATCCAGGAGACCAGCTGGACAGAGGTGCATCAGGGAAGACTGAACATCGGGATGCCCTATCTCTGCAGACTGAAAACAGGCAGGTCAATCGCCATCTTCTTTTTTGACCACAGTATTGCGAATGAGATTGCTTTTGGTGATCTGCTTGATAATGGTGAGAGATTTGCGAACCGAATGGTATCAACATTTCCAAATAATGATGCAACCCCCCGATTGCTCAGTATTGCCAATGATGGTGAGACCTATGGGCACCATCACCGGTTCGCTGATATGGCCCTTGCATATGCTATCAATACGATTAAAACAAAAGGGCTGGCTGAAATTACGGTATTTGGGGAGTATCTTGAGAAATTCCCCCCCTCCTCTGAAGTGGATATCCATGAGAACACCTCATGGAGCTGTGAACATGGAGTCGACAGATGGCGCAAAGACTGCGGGTGCCGTACGTATCATGCATGCCTGATATCAGATCCTGCCAGCTGCCTGCTCCCGGACGGCGGGAGCGCACCGGCCAATAATCCCCGGACCTGGAACCAGAAATGGCGTGCCCCCCTTCGTGAGGCAATAACGTATCTGAACACCACCCTTTCTGAAATATATCAAAAGGAGGCAACAGATCTTTTTTTTGATCCCCGGGAGGCCCGTAATGAATACATTGACGTGATCCTTGACCGGTCAGATGAGAGTGTGGAGTGGTTCTTCTCTAAAAATGTACTTCGGGATTTGACCCCTGATGAGATCGTAAAAGGACTCAAAATTCTCGAGTCTCAAAGAAACATGCTCCTGATGAATACCAGCTGCGGCTGGTTCTTTGATGAATTATCAGGGATTGAAACGGTCCAGGTGATGATGTATGCATGCCGGGCGATGCAGCTCATCCGGGAAGTGTCTGGTACTGACTGTGAATCTGAATTTATCAGGATGCTTCAGCAGGCAGAGAGTAATATTACAAAATCCGGGACCGGGGCTGATATTTATATCACCTATGTACGGACTGCTGTCGTCGATATCTCCAGGGTTGCCTTTCATTACGCAATCACCTCTCTCATCGAGCAGTACCCGGAGGAGACAACCATCAATACCTATACCATCAGGTGTGATGCCTATAAACAGGGGGAGGCAGGGATCCTCAAACTCGTGACCGGTCATGCCTTCTTCAGATCTGATCTTACTCATGAAGAATCAACGCTGACATTTGCAGCGATACATATCGGTGATCATAACTTCATGGGTGGGGTGGGAATGTATACCACCGAGGAGCCATTCACTCTGATGGAGGAGGATCTCTGGGACGCATTTGCCAGAAGTGATGTCCCTGAGTTGATACTCAGTCTGAACCGGCATTTTGAATCACATTCGTACTCCCTCTGGGATCTCTTCAGGGATGGGAGAAGAAAAGTCCTCTATTCAATCCTTGATACGACTCTGGCTGATATTGAATCAGAGTACAGGCAGATCTACAGGAGATACTTCCCGCTCATCAGGGCGATGAAGGAGATGCATATCAAACCACCTGAGGCCCTTGAGTACCCGGTCAATTATATTCTCAACCATGACATCAGACAGAGTCTGGAGTCGGATACTATTGACCAGATGCATTTGAAGAGCTCAGTGAAGGAGTTGATTCATGGTAACTATCCAGCCGATGTCAGAACAATCAGTTATATTGCAGGGGCAAGTATAGCCTCCCAGCTGGAGAAGATTGCCATGGAACCAGAAGATGTTGTCCAGATCAAGAATTTAAATACAATTTTTTCTTTGATAAAACCCCTTGCACTTACCCTGGATCTCTGGGACAGTCAGAACCAGTACTTCAGAATCAATTCTGTTCTATCAGGTGAGATGCAGGAGCAGGCTGATGAGGGGGACAAGGAGGCACAAGAATGGATAGCAGAGTTTACGAAACTGGGCATCAATCTTGAAGTGATCTCTCCTCCCCCGCCACAATAATGTAGTATCCGGTTACCAGGAGCATTTTGATAATGTAGTCCTGCATAGTACCGTGAGACGATCATGAATACACGAGGGAGTGGAATCCTTCTCCATATCACATCGCTACCGTCACTGTTTGGAATAGGTGATCTAGGTCCGGCAGCATATCAGTTCATTCAATTCCTGGCTGATGCAGGCCAGAGATACTGGCAGATTCTGCCGATTCACCCTACGGATCAGGGATATGATAACTCGCCATATCATGCTCTTTCTGCCTTTGCCGGCAATCCACTCCTGATAAGCCCTGAGCGCATGGTGTCTGACGGGTTTCTCATGAGTTCAGACCTGGAGCCGATTCCTCCCTTTTCTCCAGAACAGGTAGACTATCCCGCAGTCGTTGCATATAAGGATCATCTCTTCGCCATCGCGTTCGAACGATTCAGAATAGGCGGGTTTTCATCAGAATTTACCGGGTTCTGCAAGAGGAATGCATGGTGGCTCGAGGATTATTCTCTCTACATGGCGATGAGAAAGCGGCTGTACCCGGTACTCTGGGGAGACTGGACTGAAGATCTCAGACTCCGCGGGAGTGACGCCCTGAGGAGAGCACGGACAGAAGAGGATGATGAGGTACTCAGGGAACAGTTCCTGCAGTACCTGTTCAGCATCCAGTGGAATGCCCTCCATGAGGCATGCCGGGATCAGGGGGTCATCCTCATCGGAGACATTCCCATTTATGTAGATTATGATAGTGCCGATGTCTGGACTCACCCAAAGTTCTTCAAACTTGATGAGGAGCAGAGACCCACGGTTGTTGCAGGAGTACCTCCTGATTATTTTAGTGAGACTGGCCAGGTATGGAACAGCCCGGTGTATCAGTGGGAGGAGATGGAGAAGACCTCATACTCCTGGTGGATACAGCGGATAGAGCACCTCATTACCCTGGTGGACTATGTAAGAATTGATCATTTTCGTGGGCTTGTCGGGTTTTGGGAGATACCCAGAGGGTCAGAGACAGCGATATCAGGCCGGTGGGTTCCGGCACCGGCATATGATCTCCTCCGAACCCTTGAGAGAAGACTCCCCTATCTGCCGATCATTGCCGAGGATCTCGGGATTATCACGGCTGATGTCAGGGAGGTCATACGAGCGTTTTCCATTCCGGGGATGAAGGTGCTACTCTTTGCTTTCGGCCATGGAATGCCAGATAGTCCGTATATCCCCCATAATATCCCAAAAGAATGTATTGTGTACACGGGAACCCATGATAATAATCCGGCCAGGGGATGGTTTACTGTTGAGGCGACTGAAGAGGAGAGACGGAACCTGACCGCCTATCTTGGGAGAGAGGTTCTTGAAGAGGAGATCAGCTGGGTGCTCATCAGAATGGCGATGATGAGTGTTGGGAATACCGTTATTACTCCGATGCAGGATATCCTGAACCTCGGGGCTGAATCCCGAATGAACCGGCCTGGCACTGAAAATGGAAACTGGCGATGGAGGACCGTTGAATCGCAATTTACCCCAGAACTTGCCAGTAGGTTATCAGCTCTGTCAGCCCTGTATGGCAGGAGATGATCACAGGTATGGTCACGGGGGATGGATATCTTTGTGGTGCTACACCCAGCCAGATAATTGAAAAACCCTGTCAGGACCGCTCTCTAATCAGATATCTAAAAAAGCCTCTTCTGGGGAGGGCGGAAATTTTGAAAGGTACAAAAGGGTTAAGGGATTAAGCTGACTTGGATGCCATTTCGACATCCTCTGCCTTAATCGTCTTTCTTCCTGCGTGGAGAGCTAACTTGTTTGCTTCCTTTGCAAGGTTTGCAATGTACTCTTCTGCCTTCTCGACAAGTACTGCTGCTGCATCGCTTCCGACACGCTCTGCTCCGTTGCCCTTTGCAATTCGTACAACTGCTGCAATTGGTAAGTCTGCCATATTTTTGTCTCCCATTACAAAGTATCCCATATAGTATATAATATTTTCTCAATGTTTGTTTTTTTCAGACCGGGGTATCTTCTAATTCGAATTTCATCGCATATACATGAAGAGAGTCATGGTGAACAATAAGGATTCATCAACTCATATAAAAGAAAGATGAGTCAGACCTATCCCGAAACCCCGGGACACCATCACCTCACACCGATAAGAAGAGGAGAAACCGGAAATTACCAGAACCAGTAACCGGCGTATTTCGCCCTAAATGAAGAATAGTCCCGCAGAGGAATGTATTTTGAGAATTCGCCTCCGCAAGACTGATCTCTTCTTTTCCCCATCATCAGAGAGAGGTGACCTGATGAGGACCCACCCTCCCTGCCAGAAATCGTGACCCCTGATCATCCTTCATCCATACCCAGCTCAGATTGAGAAGGGACCTCTCTTCAATCTGGTGATACATCATCATCAGGTGAGATCCTATCCTCGCACAAAGAGCGCTAATTTCTCCCTTCTGAATGCACAAGGCAGACCCATGCCGCCCATACGAGGATGGATATCAGAGACGGGTGTGAGAATGCACCTTGAGTCCTTCCACCCAGGTCGTCCATCCTCCTGGTCAGGATAGTCCGGTCGAAGAGAGAGCCAGTCTCAGTCTGCCCATGAGATATTTCTGAGAAAAAGATTAACAGGATTCAGGTCCTGCCAGATAGAAACATATCTGCCACTTTCAGCCCGAGATCCCCTTCAGGCTGATTATAATTTTTATTCTGAAGAATAATCACGGAGAGGTGCTGCTTAGGGAACCTGACATATTGTGAGAGGAATCCAAGCCAGGAGCCATCATGCCAGACATACGGTATCCCGTTGTGGTTACTTATTTCCCATCCAAATCCATAGTTGCTGACCTCACCGTTCAGTAACGTAACCGGCTTGAAAGCTTCCTGGAGAGTCGCCTGCGATACCACTTCATCAGTATACAGCCCCTGATCGAACCGGGCCATATCTTCAACAGTTGAATACAGCGATCCGGATCCCAGGACAGTATCAAGCGGATCAGAGTCATATATCGTTATCTGATCACCTTGCATCTCATAACTGTGTGCAACCATGGGATCTGTCTTTCTGGTGCTGGGTAAAGAGAACGTATTTGTCATCTGGAGCGGGGTGAAAATTCGTTCCTGAAGGAATGTTTGAAATGGTTGTCCTGAAAGCCGTTCTACCAGGGCGGCCAGAGTATCATATCCGGCATTATTGTACGAGTACTTCTCTCCGGGCTTGGATACCAGGTCTTTTGTTTTAGAAAGTAATAGTAATGCATCAGCATTCGTTGGGTGCGATGAAATCTCCATAAGCTGATCATTCAGGGTATCATCACCTGAGTAATCTGGAAGCCCGGAGGTATGTTGGAGCAATGTACGGATGGTGAGGGTATCTCCGAAGTGGGCTAATTCAGGGAGGTATTTTCCAATCGGGTCATCGTACTGTATCTTTCCTTCTTCAGCAAGTATCATCACGGCAAGAGCGGTAAACATCTTCCCAACAGATCCTAGCTGAAATATATGCTGCGTAGTCAGTGGAGCCTTATCAGAGAGATTTGAGAGACCAAAGCTCTTCTCATATTGGATTGCTCCGTCTTTCACTACAATAACAGCAGCTCCGGGTGTCTCATTTGTGATAAAACTGGTGAAGATTGAATCAACCTCGGGATAATCAGTAATGGCACCAGGGGTCTGAACCTGTGCCGCAGTAACTATCTCATCCGGATAATCATCACCTGAATTTGAGCTTGACACCGGGACACTAGATGTCACCGTGACCAGGCAACATACCAGGAGACAGAAAACTGTAGTTAGTAATAGTTGTCTTACTATGATCATGCCAATTCAATTGATTGTATGATACCCCCCTATATTAAAATACGGCCCTTTCCAGATATGGCTCAATTGAAAAACCCCTTGGGTGAAATCCTGATGGGGAGGGAAGTCCATTAGGTTATATTCTCGAAGATTTTTCATGCAAAAAGATGGAGTAATATGACCATTGCAATACACGTTGATCATCTGACCAGGAAATTTAATGAGCTTATCGCGGTAAACGACATTTCATTTGATATCGAGCAGGGAGAAATATTCGGCCTGCTGGGCCCGAACGGAGCCGGAAAGACCACAACCCTTGCCATGCTTTCGACCATGCTTAAGCCGACATCAGGGTCTGCCACGGTAAACGGTATGGATATTGAACATAATGAAGACGGAGTCAGGAAGTCTATCGGGATTGTCTTTCAGGATCAGAGTCTCGATGAAGAACTTACCGCCTGGGAGAACATGGATTTCCACGGCAGGCTGTACCGTATCCCAAGCAAAGTCCGTCACCAGCGGATTGATGAACTCCTGAAATTGGTGGAACTCGAGGGTCGTACAAACGATATCGTCAAGACGTTTTCCGGAGGTATGCGACGAAGGCTCGAGATCGCCCGGGGACTCCTCCATCATCCGGTAGTACTCTTCCTTGATGAACCAACACTCGGACTTGACCCTCAGACCCGGAACCACCTCTGGCAGTACATTGCAGATCTGAACACAGAACATGGGATTACCATCATTCTCACTACCCACTATATGGAGGAAGCGGACCGGCTCTGCAATCGGATTGCCATCATCGATAACGGGAAGATCATCGCACTCGACACCCCCGCAAACCTCAAGGATGGAATTGGCGGTGATGTTGTCACGATCAGATCTCCAAGCCCTACTGCAATAGTTGAGGTATTGAAGGAGCCGTGGATCACACGGATAGAGCAACACAATGAACTGGTAACCATCAACCTGCAGAATGCTGAACTCCATGTGAGCACAATAGTGACACTGCTTAACCAGAACAGGATTTCAATAGATTCCATATCTATCCACAAGCCAACGCTCGAAGATGTCTTTCTCTCCTTTACCGGTAAAACAATCCGCGATGAAGAAGCGGATGGGAAGGACACCATGCGGATGTACCAGAGAAAGATGAGGCGGTAATCATGGACATTGTGTATACCATCTGGCTTCGAAGCATGAAGCGGTATATCCGTTCTAAGAGCCGTATTGTGGGTAGTATCAGCATGCCACTCTTCTTCCTGCTCTTCCTCGGTTTCGGGCTCAACTCAGTGGTACAGATTCCGGGAATGGGGGAGAATTATATCATGTTCCTGATCCCGGGGATGGTCGCGATGAGTGTCCTCTTCACCTCTGTGTTTTCACGTATCCAGATTATCTGGGACAAGCAATTTGGTTTTTTGAAAGAAACGCTTGTTGCACCGGTATCCAGACTTGAGATCATGCTGGGCCAGACTGCTGGCGGTGCCACAACAGCGATTATCCAGGGCATGATCATTCTCCTCCTCTCGGTATGTATCGGGCTTACGATAAAAAGTATACCAGGGTTTTTCATTGCAATTGGATTCATGGCTCTGATCGGGATCGCCTTTACCGCATTTGGAATTGCAATAGCATCAAGGATGGAGGATATGACCGGGTTCCAGCTCATTATGAACTTTGTCGTCTTCCCTATCTTCGGCCTCTCGGGGGCACTCTTCCCCATCAGCAGCCTTCCGCCAATTCTAGCCCCGATAACACTCATCGATCCGCTTACCTACGGGGTTGAGGGAATCAGGTATGGTCTGACCGGTGTTTCACAGATTAATCCGCTCGTAAGCCTCATGGTTCTTGGAGGGTTCACTATTGCCATGACCGTTATTGGTGCATATCTCTTCCGGACTATCAAATTATGAATGGGTAACAAAACCTAATTTTTCCCTGGGAGAAATAGACCAGGATTATTGGGGGTGATCCAAGATCCTTGAATACATAGATATGTGGGAGACCTTAGGGAGTGTATGATATTCATCCATCATAAGAAAAAAACCGTATCCTCTCCAAAATAAAGGGTAATGTATAAAACTCACTTTGCGAACCCTTGCCATTTTAGAGGATTAATACATCCAATGAGGTAAAAATTGCTATAAGATTCTAAAAGATTATCCTCATTCGATACAATAAGGGGTGGATATGAGCAGGGTTCGCAACGTGAGCTCTATACTTGGCAGGTTAGGAACTTGCTCGAGAAGTGGCCGAGGAAGAAAGTGGCGGTGTTTCGGGTGGTGGAGAATTATCTTGGGGGAAGGAAAATCGATATCATTACATATGGTTAAGAATGGGGTTTGATTTGCAGGTCTCCCATCTTCGTAAAATACATTATGCATTATCTGATTCGACCTCCATGTTCCATAATCATGCCCGATTTGTCAGGTGAAAACAGTACTTGCATTTCATGTTGCACCGTTAGGTGACAACAACAATCCCCTCACTTATCTGCATCAATCCCCGTATCAATTCGTTACATATAAAAATGCCCTCTCCAATATATTTTGAGTGGATTTGAACGTGACTGCTGATAGCATCAAGAGCGTGAACACAAATTGAATCGGTGCATATCGCAGTTATGGTTTTTGGTCGTCGCATTCCTCCATATTACCCACACCAGATAACCCCCACCTGTACCTGGTGTCTCACCGTGATCCTTGAGAGAGCAGATCAGAAACTCTCAAAACCTGAACGGAAATGATTCTCATTTGAGATGGAAAACCAACACCCGGGGGCTATCCGCACCTCGTTCATCCTTCTCGCCAGGAGCCTTTTCTATCGTATTGGGTCTGGAATGGAACCTTCCTGGATAAAAGAACTTTATCTTTTTGAACGGCATTGTCTTGGTCGGATTCTCCTTCGGAGAAAACGAGCGGGGAAGGTATGGGTACAGGCATGAAGGCGGGAGAGACGACTCCTTAAAGCAATGAAAAATTGAGATGAGGAATAGATGGGAAAGAAACAGTATATTGCACCAAAAATTATCGATCTCTCCATCGAGACAATAACCGGGGTCGGGGCGAAAGATTGCACTACAGGGGGATCAATTCGTACCTCTTATTGTAACCATGGTTACGGAGCAACCAGTTTATGTAGTCAGGGGAATGCTGCTTCAGCAGGCTGTAACAGTGGAGACCTCCCCCATCAATCGGGAGTATACTGTCATAGTGGGAGTGGAGCGGGAACATTCTGTGATGATGGGGGATCTGCCAGTAGGGCATATGGAAAGTGTTTCAATGGAACTAGTGTTACTGGAGTGTGCATGTTCGTTGGAGCTTCCCCGGTGGCGGTGGGGGATTCTTGTCCATCGGGGATAGATGAAGCGTCGTATTGCTCTAATGGAAACACTCAGGTTCCCCACGGGAGTTCATAATCACTCATGGTTCCCCCCCATTTCTGACTGTAGTATAACAGACTCATTCTTGATGAGAATGGAGGAGGGGCTGATTACCAGAAGGCTATCCACCAATAACCGGCGGCCATCCTCATTCTCCTTGCCTAGGATCATACGATCCGTCACCTCATATTTCGGATCTCACCTGCGATTTTCAAGGTATTTTACGCAGCTTTTTGACAGAGAGAGAGCGATGATTCCATCAGAAACCTGAGGATGAGGGCTTCGGGAGCGAATCAAAAATTCGATACTGGCAACTATTTTGACCGATAGATATGTATTGACCGAAGGTCATAAATTTACCTGCAGATTATTATGTCCAGTAAAACCTTTGCAGAGATCTGTAGATCAGGACGGTGTTGTGAATGAACAGACAACAGATTCGCAGAGCACTTCTGCTCCTCTTCCTTGTCAGTCTTCCGGCAACCCTGTTTTACGTATCTCCAATCATTCTGATCATGGGTGCATCAGAAGGGATCGCAACCGGAAGCATGATCCTGTTTATCCTCACCTTCATCCTCTCACTGATTCTGGGACGGTTCTGGTGCGGATGGTTCTGCCCGATGGGAGGATTCCAGGAGTTCTGCGCAGGAGTCCAGGATCAGCCGGTAACTGGCGGACGACTGAACCTGATCAAGTACGGAGTATGGGGACTCTGGTTTATCGCGGTCCTTTCCGCCGTGCTCTCTGCCGGGGGCATTCATGCGATAAATATCTTTTATAGCACAGAATCAGGCATCTCACTCACTGAATCGATCTCGTACATGGTGTATTTCATCATTATGGGTATGCTGTTCCTCTTTGCGGTGGTCGCAGGAAAAAGGGGTTTTTGCCATTATCTCTGTCCGATATGTGTTCACTTCATCATTGGCAGAAAAATCAGGAATCTTTTCAGATGGCCTGCCCTGCACCTCTCCAGCGACAAAACCCACTGCACACGTTGTAATAGGTGTTCAAAAGCCTGTCCGATGGGCCTGGACGTCAGAACCATGGTTCAGGAGAACCAGATGGAGAATGCCGAGTGTATTCTCTGTGCCTCCTGTGCAGATGCCTGTCAGAAAGATGCAATTGTATGTGGGTTCAGGTAATTTCCCAGTCTTATGACGATTGCTGAACGAAAAGAGCGGGAACGTGAAGAGCGGAGGATGCAGATCATCACTGCAGCCGAACGTCTCTTCTTTGAGAACGGATATGACCAGGTCTCGATGGAGCAGATCGCCCGGGATGCAGAACTCTCCAAAGGGACCATCTTTGTCTACTTTAAGAATAAAGAGGCACTCTATCTCACTATTGTTCTGCAGGGGATCAGGCTGTTTCACCAGATGATCAGTGAAGCGGTACAGGAATGCGAAGGCCCGGCTATCAGGCGGCTGTGCACACTGGGAATGTGTGGTATCAGGTTCGCCCGGGAATATCCTGGATATCGCTCACTCATCCTTCTCTTTAAATCAGGGCGCTTCTCCTTCGAAGACCGGGAGACCACCGATCCTGAAGTTGCCGAGATTATTGCACATTCTGATGCAATAATCCGGGCTATGGAAGAACTCGTTAGAAGCGGGGTAGAGGATGGAACAATAAGAAATGATATCGATCCGGTGGAACTTGCAATCATCATCAGAATGATGATCAGTTGCGTGATGGATAAGAATCCTGAGTTTCTATGGTCCCTCCAGAGGTCTGGGATCGATGAGGAACTCCTGATCTCTCATTACATGGACCTGGTGGAAACAGTCATCCGTGGCCCGGGAAATGAGTCCAAAGGGGTTTGATCAGAGTCGTATGAGCAAGTTTCTGGAAAAACCCTGGATGCTCTGATCCTCCGGGTTCCAGCATTCCAGCGACGCTCATATCAGGTTCTTAGCTATTCAGGATATAAAAATTGAAGATCAAGTTGGAGCGATCGCAAATACCCGTGCAGGAAATCCGGATCCATCCTTTGGTTTTGGAAAACTGATAACAACCAACCCTCCACTTTCAGGGGCTTTATCAAGGTTGGTGAGGAGTTCAACCTGGTACTTATTCTGACTGAGTATATAGGTCTCAAGCGGGTATTGGTCAGTGCTGGTTACCAGACCGGGGTCGGTATCAGTTGTTTCATGTCCGGACGCTGTAATATTGCGTACCTCATAGAGGTACGTCAGCACATCCTGGCTCCATCCGGGATAATGGGCAGTCCCGTTACTATCTTTATTGTCCATTGCAGTCTGATTCGGCCAGCGATCTGACCAGCCGGTTCTCATTGCAACAAAGGATCCCTGAGGGATCATGCCATATCTCTCCTCAAAGGATCTGACATCATCCATCGAGATCACATAATCAGGATTCTCTGCCACGTTCTGATGAACGTCTAATATTACCAGGGGCAGAATCATTTCTTTGAGACCTATCTGATCGATTGTCCGTAGTCCCTTGATAAAATGCGCAGGAGGATCAACATGTGTCCCCCATTGTCCTACATGAGAAAAATACTGCATATAAAATCCGGAGCCCAGGGTTCCGTTTCCCGGTTCATATGAATATACCGTCTCTACCCGCTCGTCAGGAGCACCATTCCAATGAGGGATTCCTGGTTCAAAGGTATGGGTGAGATCCACGAACTGTGCATCCTGAAGTATCTCCCATATCCAGGTAAGATTTTCTGATGGAGATACTTCAGATGATGCTGAAGCAGTACTACTGAAGACCAGAAAAAAGAGGACCAATAAGATAAGGATTCCCCGCACAAAATGGGTCATATAGGATGAATGAAAATCATCGTTTTTATTTTTGATAGTCAGAGTCATAATTCCTCCAAAATACCCCGTAAATTTCCTTCAGTTCCTGAAACTGTGAATCGGGGGGGGAATCCTGCCGCCACGATTGATAAAATCACTACAGCCGAATTTGTTTACCTGCTGGATTGGTGCATGGCCCAGGAGTCCTCCAAACTCCACCGTGTCGCCGACATCCTTTCCAATCACCGGAATCAGGCGAACTGCAGTCGTTTTCTGGTTGATCATGCCGATTGCAGCCTCATCAGCGATTATTCCAGATATGGTTGATGCAGGCGTGTCACCCGGTATTGCGATCATATCGAGTCCGACAGAGCATACGCTCGTCATTGCTTCGAGTTTCTCAAGAGTCAGGGCACCTCGGTTTACCGCATCGATCATTCCCTGGTCCTCGCTTACCGGGATAAATGCCCCACTCAGACCACCTACAAAGGAACTCGCCATTACCCCTCCTTTCTTTACCTGGTCGTTTAAGAGGGCAAGTGCGGCAGTAGTTCCCGGTGCACCAACCGATTCAAGCCCCATCTCCTCAAGTATCTCCGCAACACTGTCCCCCACCGATGGGGTTGGTGCAAGTGAGAGATCGACAATTCCGAACGGAATTCCGAGCCTTTCCGATGCTACCTGTGCGACGAGTTGCCCTGCACGGGTCACCTTGAAGGCTGTCTTTTTAACCGTCTCACAGAGGACCTCAAAGTTCTCACCTCTGACACCCTCAAGAGCATGCTTGATAACTCCAGGGCCGCTGACCCCTACATTAATAACCGCATCAGCCTCGGAGACCCCATGAAATGCTCCTGCCATGAAGGGGTTGTCATCAGGGGCATTGCAAAATACAACCAGTTTTGCACAGCCAAGAGAATTATTCTCCTTCGTCGCCTCCGCGGTCTCCTTCACGATCAGTCCCATGAGTTTAACCGCATCCATGTTGATCCCGGTCTTCGTCGATCCGATATTTACCGAACTGCAGACCCGTTCAGTTGAAGAGAGAGCCATCGGAATTGAGCGAATAAGGTTTTCATCCGTAGGGGTCATCCCTTTTGATACGATGGCAGAGTAGCCTCCGAGGAAATTGACCCCTGTATCACAGGCAGCCTTATCCAGGGTCTTTGCAACCGATACAAAATCCTCCGGAGTCCTGCAGGCCTGTCCCGCAACAAGGGCAATAGGTGTTACTGATATTCTCGTGTTTACAATCGGGATTCCGTACTCAAGTTCTATATCCCTCCCGGTTGAGACAAGGTTCTTTGCCAGCCGGGTTATCTTGGAGTATATCTTCTCGTTTAAGGCATTGAGATCTGAATCGCAGCAGTCAAGAAGGCTGATTCCGAGGGTTATCGTCCTCACATCAAGCTTCTCCTGCTCAATCATCATATTCGTCTCGTGCACCTCAAGAATATTAACCATACAAAAACCTATCAGATACGATGCATTTTCGTAAAAATATCTTCACGCTGGCACCTAATCCTGACACCGATCTCATCGCCGAGGTTCTCGAGATCAGTCACCATCTCAGAAAAAGGCTTTGAAGACCGCTCAGTATCGACGATCATCATCATATTGAAGTAGCCCTGCACGATTGTCTGTGAAATATCCTCGACATTGACCTGGTTATCAGCAAGGTACGTACATACCTTTGCAATAATCCCCACCGTGTCTTTTCCAAGTACGGTAATAATTGTCTTATTCATCTTGTGTCCAGTCCTTGTACTACTATTGGCGCTCATCAGGAATATTACGGATCAGATTTCCAGGTTAGAGTTATCCTGAATTATTCCGGGCAGGGTGTTTTTTCCCTGTATCACCATCAAAATATACGGCAGAGCAAATACAAACGCCACACATCCAAATGCAAGGAACAGATGGCTGCACGTTTAGGTTACTGGTGATGACCGGCACAATACCGAGGGGAGAGGCAAACTGACCGCTATTCAGGGATGCTAATAGTCATCCTGAAACAGATCTGCAAATTCTGCAGAAACCAGGCGGAGTTAAAGATGCCGGGATTCCTCACGTCCATGCAGAGGTATCCCGTTTGTGTGAGAGAGGAATTGACCGATTAGTTCACTCTTGCCAACCCTTCTACCGACATGGAGAACCACCAGCAAGAGTGAACTCAGATTTAGTTCAATGAAACCGTCGAAGTAAGGTAGAGAACTCTTTTTCCCATCTGTATCCATACGTCACAGTAGCCTCCTTCAAAGTAAACTAATAACCAGACTATGGAACTCGTTCCAGTACCTCTGAGTACATAGATACTGGTGAACAGACTCTCCGCGAAGTGGGGGGTCACATATCCACCCCCGCAAGCCTGCGATATTCAGAGGGGAGGGCCCCGGGAGGGGGTATCCCGGTTCTTTGCCTGGCCCCCCGAAGATGGCGATTCACCCAATGATGTATCTGGTTAATGCCAGGATATGGCCAGCGGTTTTCGATCCGGAATGTATGAGGGTTTATACACTGGATACCCGAACATCAGGGCATATGCCGGAATCCTCCCTTCCGGTAATCCATAAACATCAATTAAGGGAGAATACGAACGGGATGCCATTGCAACAAACCCGCCCCAGCAGGTTCCGACACCAAACGCGGGGGCAGCCACATCAGCATGAGTAAGGGCGATGATACTATCCACAGTGGCTATTGGATTATTATCAGGAATATGCGGCACAAGAAGGTGAGGGGCTCCACGGCAGATAACATCAATTCCGGCATCCCATCCGGAAAGCAGGGAAGGAATATACGAACTCATCGGATGATCACTGTTCAGGAGTGTTCTCATCCAGTCTATGGTAAGACTGGCAACCTGTTTCACTTCTGTAGGATCGTGGATGACCAGCCATTCAACCGGTTGTCCATTTCCTCCCGATGCTGCATACCTGGCAATATCAAGGATAGAGGTGATCGTTTCTCGGGGAACAGATTCAGCTTTGAACTGCCGGATTGATCGACGGGTCTTCAGGTATAGCCCAAGCAGGTCAGGAGTAATATTTTCCCCGTTCCAGGCTTTCTGCATCGTATATCCAGGAGGATGGTCAAGAGTCAGAGCACCGGCAGAACAAAACACCTCGCATTGTCCGCAGGCGATGCAGAAGGGAACCTTTTCAGGAGGTACGACCGGAGTGGAGTCATCAGCAGTAGTAATTATCCCCATCGGACATACCATACCGCAGATCCCACAATGGGAGCATGAATCAGAATCAACATGGATCGTCATAATTTTTCTCATAGGGTATCCCTGTTACATGAGATAATCGCTTTGCTTCATGAAGGGTAGGAAGGGGTATAAGCGGCCAATGGTTATCGACCGGCCCCAACGTACATCTTTTCGAGAAGTAATTGCCATGTTTTGACGAGGTGCAAAAGGCCATATTTTTCCTTAATTATCCCAAGAATATACGGCAGAGCGAACATAAACGCCACACATCCAAATGCAAGGAACATATTACTGTAGGTTACCGCTATGGCAATGACCGGCACAATAGCAAGGGTAGAGGCAAACTGACCAATATTTAAGGAGACTGAGAATCCCCCACTTGCTCTGCCAAGAAACTGTTTTGGGGTGATTGTGGCGATCCAGGTTAATATCGTCGGCATTAACAGACCATTCCCAAGACCGATACAGATTACAGCAAATGTAACCATGACAAGCGACGAGGCAAACCCCAGGCTGCAGTACCCGATGCCAAAGAAGATAAACGTAAGGGCGAGAATAGAGTATCGGTGGAATCTCCAGGCAACTCTTCCATAAAAGAGTCCCATGAATGATGCAGCACAGCCCATGATTCCCAGGAATAATCCACTCGTAAGGGCGGTATTTTCACCTAATATGCGTGCTGCATCCATATGTGCAATAAAGTAGGGGAACTTAATCGGCATTAAGAAAAAGAGCATACTCCCAAGAAACAGGGTGATATATCCGAAGAGGAGGGGAGTGACCGGGAACTTTTCATCGGATACTCCCGGTTTCCGATCAACTCTCAAAAGAACAGGTTCTTTCATCGTCCATATAACACCGGCGAGAATGATAATTCCAATCAGGTAAATGAGAAATGCTGCACGCCAGGAAATACCGGCGAGAAATCCCCCGCTCATTTCAAGAATTAATACCCCAAAACCCATAGAAGCTGCCTGGTACCCAAGCACTCTGGCACGTGAAATTCCCTCGTAATAACAGGGGATCAGAGAGGAGGTCGTGCAGGTGATACCGGCAATACCGATTCCAAGGAGAAACCGGCCAATTAATAGTGCATATATGGAGGTGAGATAATATCCTGAACTCCCTGCCATGGTGAAGATAGCGATGCAGGCGACAAGGACTTTGATTTTACCGATTTTATCAGAAAGAGCACCGATGAAAAAGCCAGTGAGGGCAATTGCAAGTGAAGGAAGTGTAATTATGAGGGAAACAAGAGAGTCAGGTGCATCAGGAAATGCTTCGCTGATTAAGGGAAGCGCTGGCGCGACCGCTGCTCCCCCCATAAGAATCATCATGGCTGAAAGCAAGAGGAAAAGTAGTGTCCATTTTGATGGCTTGAACGGTACTGAATTCATGCCCTATCTGATTACCAATGTCAAAATATGAAGAAAGTGCTCCTGAATAGAGTAGCTGTAGTATGATTGATGATTCGTTACTTGGAGATCTGAAAGGAATCGGGATGAGTGAATATGAGGCAAAGGTGTATGTGATCTTGTCTGCACTCCGGGTGGCAAGTGCCCGGGAAATTCACGACCAGACAAAGATCCCGCGGGGCAGAATCTATGAAACCCTTACCGCATTAGCCCAAAAAGGGTTTATTGTCTCTTCTGGCAAGTCTCCGGCCAGGTATTCACCAGTTGATGTTATCCAGACCTTTGAACGGCTGAAACGCGAATCGGCGTCGGCACTAGAAGGATTGTATAAGCGTCTGAAAACCCTGGAAACCGAAACACCGGAACCGCTCATGCAGGGATATAAATTATGTACAGAGTGGACCCGGGACAATCAGATCCGGATGATCCTCCGACGGGCGAAATCAGAAATAATCCTCCTCTGCAATGATGAAGAATTTATCACCACATATTCCAGTGATCTTTCCCGTGCGGCTAAACGGGTCCATGTATACCTTGTGGTCGGAAGATCTGAACTTGCCAGGCTTGCACCGATAAAAAGTTATGTAGGCGGGAGTGACATTGCGTCATCCCTCTTCCATCACGATGAGGGAGAAAACATCGGACTCTCAATGAAATTGTTATTAATGGCTGACCGAAGGGAATCTCTGTCGATTCTGGAGGATAACGGCAGATTGACAGGAATCTTCATCTGCCCTGACATTTACGCCAGTTATCTGACGCGAAAAATTGTGCAGGAGATTCAGCCGCTTGACAGATCAGGTAAAGGAGCCTGAAGAGGCTGCTCCCTGATTAGGATTCATGGTGATCGATACGAATCGGGACTGCTATTGAGTAAAGATCAGATCCTGATCCTCTGCACACTGCCGAATTGCATATGCCCAATTACCAAAGGAGCGCCATATTACCAGACTGGCTGCTGATCGGGACCATGCTCATCGATGAAACATCTGGTCGTGACCAAATGGATGACCATGCATTCGTAGGTGGATCCCATGGAAGCGTTCAGCACCCTCCTGGATGTTGTCTCGTCAGAACGCAGTCACCTTCATCTGTTTGGCACCATCAGGTATGACTACCAGTTTATCCAAGTCGTCGCCAAATCCCATACGTGTCGGAGTGGATTCGGTGCCGATGCCGACCTTGATGATCGGAGGCTGCTTTGAATGAGTATGTTGACCAGGCACCATCAGCCTCAGAGGGAGGGGTGCCGGTCAAGACAAGTTTACGCAGGATACTGTCGGTTGCATCTGGAACAGGTGCAAAGAGGTACGTGAGAGAAGAGATTATCAAGTATGAGATGCAGACCAAAAAAAAGGGGAACTCATTAAGATAAATTTGTCATTCAGCGTTCGTGCAATTGGTGCAATTCTCACAGAATCCCATTGCATACTGCTGTGAGGGATCCGCTTCGGGATGTTCTCGTAAATATTTCTTTAATATTGCTATACCAGGCTCCATCGTCTTCGCGGGTGAACCGGAGATGATATAGTCATTGCACAGGGTCTCATTCTGACATTGTTCGGTCCCGTACACCCCAATATACCACTCAGATGAGTTTGTTACCAGCCCACAGTCACAGGAAGCATAATTTGAGGCCTTTCGGTCAGTGTTTATATCAGCAGTAATATCTTCAGGAAGCACCGAGCAAGGCTTGTTCCAACAGTCTGCCCAGTCTCCATTCTTACAGGGTTTGAGATAAATGTCACCCGAATAGCCTGCCGATGTATTAGCCGGGTCAATTGCCCCGCCTTCATTTGGTGCCGCGTTATAAAACGAATATGTTGAGGTGATCTGACCAACAGAATATCCTGCCCGAATCATCCATTCCCCATTTTCATTGATATACATACCAACCGGTGCCAGGGATGAACAATTATTCCCCCCTAACGATACGCCATCTTCAATAAAACAGGAACATATCACCTGTGAGGGATCAGACTGCGAAGGAACACAGATTGCTGTGTCACACAGGGCATAGGGTTGATCACAAACAACCGGGAGAGTTGCTGCATCAATTTTTTCAACCAGGGACGACAATTTATCCCCGGGTGTTACCGCCAGCGAAAGAGACATCAGACAGGACAACAGGATTATTCCAATAATGAGAGACCTACTTTTTCGTACCATTCAGATTACCTCCTGCGATGCAGGATAATCACTCTTAGTAAAGAAAGTATTTATACCCAATTCCAGAGATTCAAGCACGATACATCACCCGGTGCCACTGATCACAGATTACTCTCGTAGAACCTCCGCGAGGATCAGATCTCTTGCATACCTTCATCCCGGGAGTCTCAGGAGAATTTCGCTTTTCCAGTTGTTGCAACCGGTTGCAACCGTCCTGAAAGCACTATTTTTTATTCTAAACCCAACAGAGCAGAATTATTTTTCTCTCCAAAGAATACCCCAGAACCAGGTGCAACACCCAAGGCATCGGTAATTACTGTGCCAGAGCCATATCCAGTCCCTGCCTGATTAAATAGCCAGATATTGCAGCGAAAATTCATTTCAGACTGATTTTCATGAATTGTATCTATCAGCCTTATACACTGTTTCATGCAACAATAGTATGTCACAAAGAGACCTGCAGAAGGTTGTCAGGGGATCACCGATTCCCTGATACGCAGGGCTCAGAGAGAAAGATGTGTCGCGTTCAACATGTCCTCCTACATTCGTTGCATCCACCATCTTTTGAAGGGAAACCTAATGTCTTTAGGAATCTTCCCTGATGACCCCTTGAGTACCACACACTGATCCACCAGCGAACTTCACCCAGCTGCTTCAGGCAGCTGGTTTTCCTCCTATAACCTATCAATCGTTACCATATGAGGGTATTATGTTCACAAGCAGCACATTCACCACAACCTATAATGAACGACAGATCTGCCTAATTAACTACCTGGAAAGCCGGGTAAAAGCAGGAAAGAATTTCTTTAAGTCCAAATATATTGCCAGGGAAACCGGGCTCTCATCAAAAGAAGTTGGAACAAATATGGGGATTCTCGCCGAAACCTGCCCAAAGTTCTCTATAGAGAAATACAGTTACTCCAGCAGCACCACGTGGCTGATTACCGTCCCCCAGGTATAACCGTTTTCTTCATTTCTTTCCTCCTCCTTACTCCCTCCTGAATGAGTCAATATCATCAGATGAGGGAATAAAAGTTACATGCCATCCCCCTTATTCAAAGTAACAGAGTAATTCGGGGATAACACCGAAAGTGAATACAATTATACCCAGATATCAGGTAATGCGGAGAAGTAATTCTTCATCGATGGATAGAATCATACCGCACCTGAGAGCGGGTTAGCGGGAAGATCCTTTTTTGAGCGGGAGAGCGGGAATCATACAGACAGAGTCACGCAGGGATGTGGAGACAGAACAGGTTTCGGGTACCCTAATCCTCCCGCTCTTAGGT
>DATMXW010000028.1:0-15047 GCA_035561295.1 Methanospirillum sp.
GCCTTTCAGATGATGAGGGTAATGTTCTTCTCTTTAAGAAATCTGAAGAGAAAGAATTTTAAGTTTTTTTGAGTATTTATTCTTATTTTATACCCATTTTTGGCTCTTCGTCGTTTCAAGTGGGTCAGTTAAAACTTAACGTACCCACTTGAAACGACGAAGAGCCGAATAAATTAAGTGGTCCGATAATTAGGGCGGCTGGACTTACACGAGATCTACGTATCACCGGCAAGGGGTACCTGATGTTCTGGTAACGACACCCAGGTATATATACAGGAAGGTGAAAGCATTGCTATGGATCCTGAACTGAAGAGTGAATTTATTCGACTCTGGAATAAATTTTTTCCTGGCGAATCCTTGCCGATAACTTTTGAGATAGCTTCCGACCCTTGTGATGTGCAGAATGCAAAACCTTCTGAAAAATGGCGATGTATCATATGTGATCTGGCAAAGGTGAAGGCCGGGACCAGTCTTGCCTTTGATGCACGTTCCATTACCTGTCGTGGTGGTCTTCGCTATTGTGGCTATCAGCATGAACGGCCACCAGAATTTGAATATTTCCTCTCATATGGAATTGAAGGAACACTGGAGGGGGAACGGTACAAAAAAACACCAGAGATCGTGAATGAGTGGCAACAGGATATTGCAATAATCCCGGCTTCCGGGAAAGTAATCATTTTTAAGCGTTGGGATCACCTCGAGCCGGAGGATAATCCATCGGTGGTCATCTTTTTTGCCAGAGGAGAGGTTCTCTCAGGGCTGTTTACGCTGGCGAACTTTGACAGAGTAGATCCTTTCGGAGTGATCACTCCCATGGGAGCAGGATGCTCTTCAATTGTCCATTATCCCTGGATTGAAGAACAATCTTCTGATCCAAGAGCAGTCCTGGGGATGATGGATCCCTCGGCCCGGCCCTGTGTCCCGCTCGATACCCTGACATTTGCTATACCGATGAAAAAGTTTACCACGATGATCCGGGATATGGAGGAGAGTTTTCTGATAACCCCTTCCTGGGATAAGGTCAGGAAAAAAATGGAGCAAAGTAACCGGATTCACACTCACCAATAAAATAATGAGCCTGTATCCGAATAAACACAGGTCAGGAATCAGCGAGCGTTTACAAGGCTGGATGGTTGAACGTCGTTTTTGTTTCTTATGGCGACGTTCATCAGCATTCAAGTATAATCTTCGGAACCGGGAAATGCAAGTTCCTCTGGAAGAGGTCCAGCCAGGTGATATCATCTCGTACGCAAACTCACCAGTCCAACTCCGGAAGTGGGATCCATTGTACTGGATAGGGCGTTCTTACACCTCTCCCTTACATTCTTCTCAAGATGTCTATTTAGGTTTGAAAACTGATACATATCCAAAGAGTTGAGGATTATTTGATGACTGAAGATATCCGCTATATACAACGCCTTTCAAATTATCGCAAAGCCCTGACCATATTACACGAAGGAGTAGATCTGTACTCTTCACGTTTACTTTCGAATATGGAAAAGCAGGGACTAATTAAGTCATTTGAATTCACCTATGAACTGTCATGGAACCTAATGAGAGATTACTCCCTGTATCAAGGATATCAGGAGATCAGAGGGTCTCGTGACGCAATCCGCCAGGCGATTTCAATGGACCTGATATCAGACGGCGAGATCTGGATGGAGATGCTGGAAAGCAGAAACATCACGGCTCATACATATAATGAGAAGACCGCAGATGATATTCTGGAGAAGATTGTAACGAAATATTATCCGGCATTATTGGCATTAGAGCGAAAGATGAATGAGGTTGCGATTGCGGGCTGATTCTTCAGCAACCGGCCTTTCAGAAACGCAGATATCACAAATTAGGTCAGTAATAGAATCATGTCCGCGGGTTCAAAAGGCGGTTTTGTTTGGTTCACGTGCAATGGGCTCACATCGATATGGATCAGACATTGATATAGCCCTTGATGGAGATGAGATGACGCTTGAAGATCTTCTCCAGCTTCATAACCTGATAGATGATCTGAACCTGCCATTTATGCTTGATTTAATTCAGGTCCAGAGAATTGATAATACTGATCTTATCGATCATATCAGGCGTGTTGGGAAAGTTCTGTATACTCGCGACAGCGTATGATTGGTTATTCACGTAGCGGATAATAGAGAACCCTTCACTGAAATCTCTGAATCCCTCCTTTACGGACGAAAGTAAATCAGGGACTGATATGAGATATTATCCCAGAAACATTTGTATTGTCCAAAAAAACAGATTCAAATTGAAATCGACTCTATTTATCTTTTTCAATACAAAAATTGTCTATGACCACGGTTGAACATGACATTTCAGAGTGATATCATGACATTGTGTCAGTGAATTATATGCTATCATACTCAGGACAGCGATGTGTTTTGGATTGAAAATAGGTAGTTATTCAGATACTATCTGAAAGGTACTATTCTTTCTCTTTTGTGAGACGAAAAAATATATGAACCATGAATTATGCATCTATTCGATATTCTCCCTCGTGAAATTTATAGTCCAGTTATATGCCCATTCGAGATCTGATGCACTTGTATTACATTCAATAATCGGTATCTGTAGAAAAACAATGGAATCGATATCATACCTCGGTTCAGGGGTCACAGAGATATCACTATCTTTTTGAACATAATACCTGAATGGATCCTGATTACCAAAGTAGTACTCATGAAACTGGCTTATTTCATCAACCGTTGCATTAAATGAGTTATCAATCACCTGAGCTACTGAGGAGTCAACCGGTATCCAGCCATATCCCGGAATATTGACTTCGGCCCAGGCATGATACCCATCAGGACCGCTGATATCCTGCATTGCTCCAACAGTCCTGGCAGGAATCCCTACCGAACGGCAGAGAGCCACAAAAAACATAGCCTGGGATCCACAATCACCAACATGGTTTTTAAATACGTACTCAGATTCTGGTACTCCTAATACGATATTCGTACCGTGTGGGACATAACTGTACGGAATAGTATCAAGGATGTACTGATAAAGGAGATGAGCCTTCTTGTATGGGTTGGTCTCATTTCCAATAATTGTTTGTGCAAGACCAGTTATTTCAGGAGTTATTACCTGATTTTTAGATGACTGGGTATACGTTATGTATTCTTTATCCGAAACATCGTACTTTCCAACTTTTTTTGGATCAATCAGATTTCTCCGCTCATGGCTGGTAAAATCATACGAACAGGAGACATTAAGGTCATCTTGAATCAATTCAGCAGGAACTTCAAGATAGGCATATCCGATGTCTCCTCTGGTATCCGGCTTTCGTACCACCCATTCTGCTGGTTCAATTGCGACGGTGACATTGGTCTGACTATCTGTCTCGATAGGAGTGGGTATCCAGATCTTCAGGGTTCCATGTTCAGGGATCCAGGTATGGGGGAGTGATAATTCAGCCTGAGCATGATAGTTGATCACTTCCGGTTCGGGCATATTTCCTTCCGGATGACTGCGTACGTACACAAAAGGAGCAAGATTATCATATAATGGAGTGGAACCCTGGTTTTTGTTCATTTCTTTCATCATTCCCTTTCTCCCAAGGTAATTCCAGAGAAACGCATTGAAATATCGTTTCTCCTGATTATCAATAATAATGTGTTCAGTAGCAGGATCAGAGAGGATATCTTCAATCATCTGTGGGGAAAAATTTAGTGCAGAAAATCCCGGATTACGTATTTGTTCAGATGTTACGATGCTATAAGCATCAGATCGGTTGTAACAAAACTCTGTATTAATAATATAATCAGTGTTAAATACCCCATTTCGTGCATGAAGGATTCCTTTTTCATCATCAGCCTTGATATACGCATCTTCAGCTTTTTGGTATAGTTCGTTAGCCTTGAGAAGTTCCATACCTGAATACGCAGTATCAGCCATTGTTAACAGTTCATCAGGCGATACCGCAGATCCATTCTGGTCTTCAACAGATCCTGAACTCAAAGGGACTAGGAACAAAGCGAAGATAAGTATTACGCTGGATATCTGTGTTGCATATTTTTTTTCTGTAATTGTTATCATATTGAAATCCTGAACTGATTTGATACATTACCTTAGTCATACCCAAGGTAACACCGTGCCAGGGTAGACGAAATATCGGTTTTATTTTTCCTTTCAAAAGAATTATGCGGATTTTTCTTCACGTCCATTTAAATGTAGCGGGAGGCTCTTCAGGCAGCGTTAATCCTAAAACGGTTATCATGGAAACTCGTCCATCAGGACCGGATGAACAGGAGAACAAGCCATCGGGATTAGGGAGCCCCTTGATCTGGGGAGTTAAAGCAAAGAGATATGCAGTGGAGTTTACCGGGGTTAGATTCATTCGGAGCGGTCGAGGACCGAGTTCAGCGACGAATGCCCCGGAATCAACTGAAATATTCATCATACCGTAGTAATCGTTCTGATAGGTTCCGACCAGGTACCCGGGATCAATGATTGTGTTGTTCGACGGCTCAGGATAGGGTGAAGAAGGATAGGATGGTCCAGAGTAGTCACCAAAATTGCTTATATTCGTGACATTAGCAGCATTTGACGGATCGGAAATCATTGTTAAAAACGCATCTACGAGAGTCTCAACTCCCCCCTCACTACCGCCATTTGATAATATGACTACCCCGATTCTTTCCTCTGGTATGAATCCATTACTTGAACCCATTCCTCCTGTCCCTCCATTGTGCATAATTAAGGGGTACGGTAGCGTGGAATTACGGCAAATAACCCACCCTTTGGCATACGAGAGATTGAAACCAGGCTCCGAAACCATGGCGTTTTCTGGTCTGCAGATCTCTCTGACCGTTTCACTCTTCACGATTCTTTTGCCTTCATACTCTCCTTCATTCAGCCAGAGCCGAAGCCATTTCGCCATATCAATCACATTTGAACTGATTCCTCCGGCACCAATAACCTGGTATTCAAAATACAGATGATCTTTATCCATAGGAATGGGGATATACCCATTCGAGGACATGAAATGATGACTGGCATACTCAATTCCGGAATCCGGAGATGAGGAAAGAAACGCAAAACCGGTTGAGGTGTTATTCATTCCGAGCGGAGTAAAGATACGCTCCTGAAGACTTTCCTGGAACGGAATGCCGGCGGTTTTGTTAACTACTTCTGCTGCCACGAGATAATGCAGATTATTGTATCCATACCCGGAACGAAACGGCCGCTCCATCTGAAGATACCGCATCTTTGGTACGATTTCACTGGGTTTCAATCCCATGCTGACCAGAAGATCACCATCATAGGACCAGAACCCTGAGTTATGTACGAGGAGATCCCCAATAGTCATCTCCCGGGTTGCCTTCGAATCGTTCAGGGCAAAATCAGGAAGTATCGATATAACGGTATCATTCCACGAGAGTTTTTCCTCGTCAACAAGGCTACCGATAACTGTCGATGTGAACGCTTTGGACATTGAATTAATCAGAAATACTGTATCAGGGGTCACCGGCTTTTTACTTTCAAGTGAGGTTACCCCGAATCCCTTAGCGTACAGGATTTTGTCCCGGTCAGTGATGGCAATCGCCATTCCGGGAAGTTGATATGTAGTGAAGAGTTCTTCTGCATATGTATCGAAATCCAGGATAATCCGGTCCCTTTCAGAGTCATTCAGTTCAGCAGAGGCATGCATCGGGCAGATGAGACAACATGCCAGGAGAAGAAGTACTGGGTGATATGCAAGTGATAGTACCGGTTTTTGAAAGAATTGTTTCAAATTGGCAACTTTTTTAATAGTATTCGTCATCTCAATAAAAAATTGAAGGAGATTGCTGAAAGTGTTTCCTATTTGGTTAAGCGGAGAACACCGGTGATTTGTTGGAAATACCATATACATCCTATCACTCTTCCCCATTGATGCATACCGGTGCACGGTCACGAATAAGGTCCATTTTCCCCGGTTCTGTTGGATAATATGGCTCTTTGACAGGGTCAGTTGAAACGTAACTTACCCACTTGAAACAACGAGGAGCCCAAAAAATGTTCTGATATCTCCGGCGAGAAGCTCCGGCTCCTCCATCTCAGCAAAATGGCCCCCCCGGGGCATTTCTGTCCATTGTTGAATATTGTAGAACCGCTCTTCCCATTCCCGGACTGCAGGGACGAGATCTTTTGGGAATTGAGTCATTCCAGTTGGTACCTCAACCCGTTTGCCGGAAAACAGGGACATGCTCCGCATCGTCTCAAAGTAAACCCTGCATGATGAATTGATCGTCCCGGTAGCCCAGTAAATTGTCAGATTAGTTAGTAATTCATCTTTTGTAAACCTATTTTCAACATTCCCTGCACAATCACTCCATGCCCTGAATTTCTCCACTATCCATGCAGCAAGACCTGCAGGAGAATCCGTCAGACCATAGGCGAGAGTCTGGGGTTTGGTTGCCTGAAGCATCACGTATGCACCTTCAGTCATCATGAACATCTGGGCTGATCCGAGAAACTGTTGTTCAGCGGGAGAAAGGTCCTGGGGGGGTTGTCCCATGAGGGGAGTTCCTCCGTTCAGGTGAATGCCGATAATAGACTCCGGATGTGCATGAGCCATGTGCTGGGTAATGGTGGATCCGATATCACTGGCCCGGATTGCATATCGGTTATACCCGAGTTTCTGTGTCATAAGGGTATGCATGATCTCCCCGATACAGGCGCAACTCATCCCCCTGCTGGCAGGTTTATCTGAAAAACCAAACCCTGGCAACGATGGAATAATCAGATCAAAGGAAATTTCCGGTTCGTCACTATCCGTACCCGGATCTAGCAAAAATGGAATTATCTTCAACATCTGGGTATAGGATGAAGGCCATCCATGCAGAAGTACGAGAGGTATTGTCTTCTTGCCTTTTCCTCGAATATGGATGAAATGGATTTTGAGACCATGCACTATTGCAATGAACTGCGGATAGGTATTCAGCATCTGCTCCTGGTTTCTCCAGTTGAAATCATTCTGCCAGTACCTGATCAGCTCCTTCAGATACTCCAGATTTGATCCATATTCCCAACCAGAATCAGAAATTTCATCCGGCCACCGGGTGTTTCCAAGTCGTTCGTTGAGATCGTCCAGGGTTTTCTGGGGAATGGTAATGGTATAGGGTACGACAGTCATCTCATAATCCTCTTACATATTTCTGCATTTCTCTCTCGCTTTCATTCAGGCTAGATCCTTCCATAATATCCCGATATTTTAGGGGAATAACCCCATACCGAAATTTGTCTGGCATTTTTGTCTTCGTTTTCATGGCATTCGCTATTTGGGAGATAATTCCAGAAGATACTCCGGGCAGGAATTTGTCCTGCCTTCCTATCCTGACAGATCCTTATGTGTTCTTAGATCTTTGCTTTGGAGTTCGTTCAATTGAGGGAACAATAAACCGGGAGAAGTTGTCAAGAAATTCAATAAACGAAATTCCTGCGAGTTCAAATCCGTTTTTCCAGGCAGGCAACGGCGAGGTAACTGATATACTGATGAGTGAGACATAAAATCCGAGCATCATCGGATCCAGATCATCCCTGATGGATCCATCTTTGATCCCTTCAGCGATCGCTTCATTCAGAATTTCATGATAGAGAAGCAGATTTTCATCCATGGGAACCTCATCTTCAGTGTTCATTCGTGACCAAATCAGAGGGCCGTATGTGGAAGCCATTTCGATATATTCCGGGTTGGCCTTTGCAATATCGACATACCATTGAATGATCGCCCGGAGTTTTTCCTTACCATTTTCCCGATCTTTCACCCGTTCTAAGAGCAATTCCAGACATTGAGCATGATGTTTCGTCACGATGGCAAAGAATAACGAATCTTTGTTTTTAAAATGCAGATACAGCGTACCCTTACTGAGATCGACTTCTTCTGCAATTTCATCCATGGTAACGTTATCAAATCCTTTTGCATAGAACAATCGCTCTGCAACTCTGATTATCTCGGTTCGACGCTCATCCTTTTTTCGTTCTTTCCGGGTATTACCTTTCATGACCATCAAATCTGACTGGCAGTCATTTATGACTGACAGTGCTAAAATGACTTTGAGTTCAGAATTTATATAGTTTCTTACCAGTGATAATGGTCAATCCCCTTTATCATGAATTTGGTGATATCCCCCCTATTGAGTAATTGGGTAGAGGATATACAACCCCTCGGTTCCCATCTCACCTGAGCAGAAACCTTTGAAATTTAAGAGAAAAAATTACCTGGAGTCGATTCCCCGTTTTCTTTCGATAAACACCGAATATTTGTTGTAGAACCACTTTTTTGTCAGTTCTACAAGGATGAGATATCCGATGATCAGTCCGGCAAGCACAGCAAAGAACGAAAACGGAAGCTGCACAAAGCCAAATACACTTCCGATTACCGTAAAGGGAATAATACACGCGATCGCCACGATGATCAGGGTACTTGCAAGCAGAAGACGGCTTGGCTTGCTCGCATAAAACGGAACAATCCTGGTCCTGATCACAAAGATGATCAAGGTCTGGGTGCATATCGATTCAATAAACCAGGCTGTCTGAAAGAAGGCTGCATCTGCTTTAAAGATAAAGAGCAGAATAAAAAACGTGATAAAATCAAAGATCGAACTAATCGGACCAAATACCAGAATAAATTTCTTTATAAATTCGATATCCCATTTTTTCGGTGTTTTGACATATGATTCATCAACATGGTCGGTGGGTATCGCAGATTCTGATATATCATAGAGGAGGTTATTGAGCAGGATCTGAATGGGAAGCATAGGGAGAAACCCGAGGAAACATGATGCCCCGGCCACACTAAACATATTCCCAAAGTTAGAGCTCGTTCCCATTAGAATATATTTCATCGTATTACCGAACGTCTTTCTCCCTTCCAGAACTCCTTCATACAGGATCCGAAGATCATTCTTCAGCAAAATGATATCAGCTGATTCTTTTGCGATATCCACCGCGTTTTCAACAGATATCCCTACATCTGCTTCCCTGATTGACGGTGCATCATTGATGCCATCGCCCATGAAACCGACCACATGGCCATTTCGTTTCAATGAGTTCATGACAAGGTTCTTTTGAACCGGAGTGATCCGGGAGAAGATGGTCACATTCCCGACAACCCGTGAGAGGGTCTCCTGGTCCATATGTTCTATCTCCTTCCCTGAGAGAACTCCCTTGACCGGGAGACCGATGAGCTCACAGGTCTTCTGAGTTACCAGTTCATCGTCTCCGGTGAGAATTTTTAACTCGATCCCGGATGCGGCTAATAACGCAACCGACTCCTTCGCACTCTCTTTCGGGGGATCGATGAAAGTAACCAGCCCAAGTATCACCATATCCTTTTCATCATCAGCAGTATAGCGATCCTGATCTCTGGTCAGGGTGCGAAAACAGACAGCAAGTGTCCGAAATCCCTCACGGCTCTGATTCGTATACAGATGGAGTATCTCTTCCCGGTCAGTATCAGATAATGGAATGATGAGTCCATTTTTTTCAACAGAGGTACATACCGCAAGCGTTTCTTCAGGTGCACCTTTCGTGATCAGAAGACGGCCAGATTCTCCGGATACAATGACTGAGGTTCTCCGGCGGATAAAATCAAACGGAATTTCATCTAATTTCTGATAGGCATTCGTATCCTCAACCTGAAATGCAATGATTGCCTCGTCAAGGGGATTTTTGAGGCCGGCATGAAAAAAACTGTTTATATACGAGAACAGGAGCACTTTTTCGCTATCGTTTCCCTCTGTGTCCAGATGTTTCATGAGGGCGATTTTATTATCAGTGAGAGTCCCGGTCTTATCAGTGCAGAGAATATCCATACTTCCAAAGTTCTGAATTGATTCAGGATGCTTGACAATGGCCCCTTTCCCTGACATCGCGATAGCCCCCTTTGTCATATTTAATGACAGAATCATCGGGAGCAGTTCAGGAGTCATCCCAACGGCGAGAGCAACAGAAAAGAGGAGTGAGTTCAGAATATCCTGCTTAAAGAGCGCATTCACAAAAAAAACTATGATAACAAGCGTGAAGACAAACTTTGACATCAGGTAGCTGAACTGTTTGAGCCCGTGTTCAAAGTCTGTCTCAGGAGGTCGTTCAACCAGAGTCTTCGCAATTTTTCCAAATTCAGTCGAGAGGCCGGTTTTAGTAATTATGGCCTCTGAGGTTCCACTAATGACAGAGGTTCCCAGAAAAACATAGTTTTCTGCTTCTGCCAAAGGTGTATCAGAATCGGCGAGGGCATCATTTTTTGGTACTGGATACGGTTCACCGGTCAGGGAGGATTCATTAACGAAAAAATCCCGTGCTCTGAGTATTCTGGCATCAGCCGGGATCATATCACCTGCAGTTAATGAGATAATGTCCCCGGGAACGAGATCACCAATCGCGATTTCCTGCTCTGTTCCATCCCGGCGTACCCGTGCACGGGTAATGATCTTTTTAATGAGCAACGCTGCAGCACTTTCAGCCTTATATCGCTGAAAAAAATCGAGAATGACACTTATCAGGATTATTGTGATGATGATAGCGGCGTTGGTGATCTCATGTACCGCCATTGAGATGATCGCTGCAAACAAGAGGATAAGGACGAGGGGATTGGTGAATTGTTCCAAAAACTGGACAAGAGGAGACTGCTTTTTTGTTCCGGAAATATCATTGCGGCCGTATCGCAGCCGCTGTACTTGAACCTGACCTGTAGTTAATCCCTGTGCAGAGGAGTTCAGTGATCTGTAGAGGTCTTCAATCGGAAGGGTGTGAAAATTAGCGTCAGATAATGTATCATTTTTTGAGATAGTACTCATATCAGAAGCCTCCCACTATTCTGCTATCAGATCATATGAGGGAGTACTTACAATTTTCTCATAAAATCAGAAAATGATATGAAAAACCATCCGATCCCGTAGTAATCGGAATGGAGAACTCCCAATTCTGCCTGTATTTGAGAACAGATGCTGATATTGGTATAATCATGGGGTTGTATTGCTTTGAATGAGTACCATTATGTGGGTATACGATAAATGAAAGAATACAATCAATTATTTTGAGGATTCTGGTTACCATATGGATACCTGATTCAATCAAATTGAAGATATTACTGATTTTTTAAACATACGGACTCTCATTTTTAGAGGTACATAACCAATGACATCACCAAGCGGATCTACCATATCGGTCATTGCGGCCATTGTGGGTAACCTGATCATCGCCATCATCAAGTTCGCAGCAGCGGCGATGACCGGTTCTTCTGCCATGATTTCTGAGGGCATCCACTCAGTTGTTGATACGGGGAACGGCGGCCTGGTACTGCTCGGAATGAAACGTGCCCAGCAGCCACCTGACGAAACACACCCATTTGGGTATGGCAAGTCACTCTACTTCTGGACACACATCGTTGCAGTCTCCATCTTTGGTATCGGCGGGGGTATGTCGGTATACGAAGGCATCTCCCAGATGTTATCAATCACCCCAACTACGAAAATAGGGGATCCCACCGTTGCCTTCATCGTACTCGGTATCTCGTTCCTGGTTGAGTGTGGATCCTTTTCCGTGGCAATCAGAGAGTTCCTGCATGCCAAGGGCGAGATGAGCGCTATACAGTTCATCCACCAGTCAAAAGATCCAAGCCTGTATACAGTAGTGCTTGAGGACAGTGCAGCTCTGCTTGGTCTGGTCTTTGCGTTCCTCGGACTCTTCTTAGGCCACCTGTTTCATAATCCGTACTTTGATGGAGCCGCAGCAGTGGCAATCGGCCTGCTTCTGATGGGTGTTGCCGGCATTCTGGCTTCACGGAGCATGGGGTTGTTGCTTGGTGAAGGGGTAAGCCCTGCTGAACTTGCAGACATCAGGCGACGGGTGGAGTCTGATCCGGCAGTCAAAAGAGCAGGGGATATCCTCACGATGTACATCGGCCCAACCGATCTCCTCGTGAATATGGGGGTTTGTTTTGTGCCCGGTACCACCGCTGAGCTGATACATGAATCAATCCGACGGATTGAAGCGGACCTCCACGATGCCTATCCGGAGATCAACCGGGTGTATATTGAAGCAGAGTCACTGCCAACAGGCCAGGCAATATGCTCCACTCATGATGAACATAATTGAGTATCGATTATCCCCCTCTCCATCGTTTCAAAGGAGCAGGGTAAATCTCCAGCTTTCCTGAGAATATATTATGGTTTGCGAAACATCCCTTCAGGGACCAGGATCTCAAACCGTGCTCCCTTTCCATACACTCCGGTCTCGCTGATGGTAATCCCGGTAATTGCAAGGATCTCCCTGATAAAAAACAGACCCAGGCCCGTGTTCTTCCCGATGCCCCGTTCAAATATCAGCTCTTTTTGATCATCAGGGACACCGGGTCCGTCATCTTCCCAGGTGATACGCAGCCCTGATTCAGTGTACCAACACCTGACCGTGATGTTTGTTGCACCATCAGCGTACCGAAGAGCATTATCCAGAAGATTATAAAAGACCTTTTCAATCAGCGGGTCTGCATATACGCTGACTTCCGAGCATTCACAGTGGATCAGGAGCTCATGAGTATCCATGCTCTCAATCATCCTGCACAGGGGAGTCCAGACAGGATCCTGCAGACCGAGCTGGTCATATTCGCTGGTGAACGCTATCTGCTTCTGGATTATTCCTGCAGTTTTTATCGCCTTGTCAAGGTAGCTGGATAGGATCGGGTCTTTTTCTTCCTCTTCTACCAGATTGAGGTATCCGGTCAGGGCCATCAGCTGGTTCAGGATGTCATGACGGGTGATTCCGGCAAAGAGCTGGAGCTTATTATTTGCCTTCCTGATAGCTTCTTCAGCTTTTTTCTGGTCAGAAATATCAACCAGAATAATCCTGGCACCGGTCATATCACCATTCTGGTGGATTGGAGAGAAATACACCCGGAAGTGCGATAATTTGCCCCATTTCGAAAGGTATGTAAATTCCTGAGGTTCGACACAATCTGACTGGAGAACTCTTCTGACTGCACCCGCAAACCCTGATGCGATTAACGGCGGATACTCCAGGAGGTTGATTGTCGCGGTCTCTTCTTTTCCTGGTGACCGGAGGTACGAAAGCAGCCATTGGTTGATAAAAATAATCCTGCCGGTAGTATCACAGGAGAGGATTCCAACCGGTGCATTCTCTGCCAGGTCAAATAATCGCTCTTCGCTCTCCCGTACCTGCTGTTCAACCCGTTTCTGATCACTGATATCACGAATCGATCCAGCGACCCCCTCTATTGTCCCATCAGCATCTCTCAGCAGGGTTGCAGAAACCGTTGTCCAGACAATGGTTTGATCCCGTTTCCTGAGACGAAGTTCATACCCGCGGACAGAACCAAGAGACATAAGTTTTTTGCGTAAATCATGCTGATCCAGAGGATCGGCGTACAATAGTGAGGATTGTTTCCCAATGAGCTCCTCTACTGTCCATCCTGATAACTGAAGCACAGAAGGCGAGAGCATGGTGATGACCCCATCGATATCAGTCTGGTAATATAGATCCTCAAACGTCTCAAAGACCCGACGAAACCGCTCTTCACTCTCCCGAAGCTGCTTTTCAGATCGTCGTCTATCAATAGCCTGATGAATTCTCTCAGTCAGTCGTACAAACTGGACTACCGGATCCTCTCCTTTCTGCAGGTAAAAGTCAGCCCCTCCCTCAAACGCTTCTATGACCAGTTCTTCACGCCCTTTGCCAGTAAAGAGGATAAACGGGGTTTCGTCTCCTGACTGCCTGAGTTTGTTCAAAAAGACAAGAGCATCCATTTCTGGCATACTATAGTCTGAAATGATGACATCATAGGGGGTGCTGGAGATTCGCTGAAGAGCTTCGAGAGCAGATGACACGGTATCAACATGGAATGCCCCACTTTCTTCCAGATATACACGAATTACATCCTGCATGGATTTTTCATCATCGACAAAGAGAATCCGGATTTTTTCCATTTTACCATCCCACTCTCTCATTACCACGGTATCTGATATGTTCAGAATGGATTTTTTTAATATAAATATCCATGGGACATTACATCACTCAGAGGAAATACCCCCCAGGGTGTTTCAAAACCCCGGATTTCATGAGATTTCAAACCAGAAAGGATATAATGCCTTTTATCTAACCTTTTTTATCATGGATGTAACGCTTATCTGTACAATGTTTGAAGAATTGCCAAGACAGGGTCCGGGATCTGATGAATCAACGGCTCATGCCTATTCATTCATCCCCCCGGTTCCCAAAGGGGGGCATATTCTGGATATCGGGTGTGGATCAGGTATGCAGACCCTGACCCTTGCCAGGCTCTGTCCTGACAGCAAGATAACTGCCACCGATATTTATCAGCCATTTCTTGATGATCTCATGCTTCGGGCAAAAAAAGCAGGGCTTGATGGCAATATTGTAGCTCATTGTGCATCAATGGACAATCTGCCCTTTACCGAGGCTTCATATGATCTTATCTGGTCAGAAGGATCTGCCTTCATTATCGGGTTATTACCAGCTCTTCATTACTGGAAACAATTTTTGAAGCCCGAGGGACATCTGGTGGTTTCTGATTGTACCTGGTTCACGAACTCACCCTCTGATGAATGCAGGGAGTTCCTGGATGAAATATGCCCAGATATGAAGTCTGAATCTGATACTGAAGATATGATCCGGACTGCCGGGTATTCAGTTCAGGGCTCATTCAGACTTGCTGATGCAGGCTGGTGGGATAATTATTATACTCCGTTATCGGCCAGATTGCCCATATTGAGAGAAAAATATGCAAATAATGCTGATGCACAGATGATTATTCAGGGACTCGAGAAAGAGATGGAGATACATCAGAAGTATTCAAAGGAATATGGGTATACATTTTTTGTGCTAAAAAAACAGTAATCACGATTAAACCGGAGGGTGACAAGCGAAATCTCATTGCCTGACCCATCCCTGAGGGTGTGCGGTTCCTCGTCGTACCAGTGGGTAAGTTAAGTTTCAATTGACCATGTCGAAGGTATATCATAGTTAAAATTTTTTCATCGTTTACCAAGGGCTGCCAAATCATAATACATCTG
>DATMXW010000029.1:0-38620 GCA_035561295.1 Methanospirillum sp.
GCTTAGTCAAACCCCGATAGCAGTGGCCTCTGGCAGGATCAACCAGAATTGAATAATAACGCAAACGCACACTAGCTCGGCATATTGGCGGGTGCTGGACAGATGTCCACACCATCAGTATTCCTCTGTCGAACCCATCACACTGAAACTTCAGCATCTGTATGGGCTCCCATCTAAACGGCCTCTTATGTTGCTCGCATGAGGATATATACCTTTGCAGGTATTCTCCCAGACAAGCAACTCAAAGAGCCGTCTGCCACTCTCTTGGTGAGAGTGGGATTTACAACTTATACTGATGCACATATAATACTTTTGTATGCGCTCTCCCATAACACCACTCAAACACTCAACAGATGGCAGGTTGGATAGATTTAGGAGATTGAAAACAGGAGACAATTACACACCGGATTCAGAAAATAGATGAGAAGAATTGAATTTGCAGATCCTCATATTCACAACGATCGAACGAAGAGCGCGAATCCGTATACATCTGACTCAACCCATCACTGGATCACGCGGCAGGATCGCTGCGCACACGCTCAATGTACAGTTCGCCGAAAAATGACTCCTGACGGATCACCAGGCGCCCTTCATGCATCAGGAATAACAGGGGAATATACACTTGGGATATCGGCCATCCTAGCTCATGGGCAACGTCACGAAGGGTAACAACATCCCGACTCTGAATACACCCTGAGCAGAAAGAAAAGAGTTCCTCGGAACAGTTATGGTACCCTTCTTCGTGTGCTATGGCAACAATATCTTCGGCATACCATTCATCATCACGCACCCAGGCATCACGCTGACGACGACGATCCTCCTTCTCAGCATTTCGAAGAATTGCTATCAGATCATAGAGCGTAATCGGCTGCTTGCGCATACTCTTTCGATCCAGGCGGCGTTTGATCTCATGTTCAAGAGAAAGGATGGGATTTTTTAAACTCCCAGACTCATCCCAAACTAAATCATCATCTTCGGAAATATCAGAGCCATCAGGCGATTCATCATCATCCCGTATAGAGAGATAATCAGATTTTATCCTGAGCAACGTCGCAGCATAAAAGAGAGTTCGACCTGATACCCGCAGATCAAGGGTTCGAAGGTGCTCCATCTCGGCAAAGAACCGGTCAGTCACTTCAATAATATTCACATGCCAGGGATCTATCTCTCCCCGCTCAGCTAAGTGGACCAAAATCTCTACCGGATCCTCAATCATTCATAGAGACTCCGGTTACCAGGGTAGACTTATCAGCCCTGATAGTCACTCCGATAATCCGATCTGCCACATCAATCATCGGTTTTCGAAGAGAGATATTGATAAACTGAGACGTATTTGATAACTCCCGAATCAAATCCGCAATCCTCTCGACATTTGCACCGTCCAGATTCATATCAACCTCATCAAATGCATAAAACGGAGCAGGAATGAACTTCTGTATAGAAAAAATAAATGCCAGAGTGGTAAGCGATTTCTCACCGCCTGATAACGCAGCAAGGTGATGCACCTTTTTATCCCGAGGCTGAACTGCAAATGACAAACCCCCGATAAAAGGATCTCCTTCATTCTCAAGGCGAAGTTCACCGGTGCCCATGGTTAGTCGGGCAAAAATCTCTTTGAAATGATTTGAGATCTCAGTAAAAGCTGTCATAAAGGCCTCGAGCTTCTTCTGAGAGAACAACTCGATACGTTCCTGAATCTCCACTAACTCTTTTGATAGGATGACAAGACGCTCCTGCCGCTCATTAACAACAGCAGAGATCTGATCAAATTCCTCTATCGCCCTCATATTCACCGCACCAATCCTATCAGATTCAAGCGCAGCAGTCCCCATCTCCTCTTCTATCACCTCGAGAGACATATCAGTGGTAACACCACCGGCTTCTTCCTTCAGGAGGGTGATCTCAGCAATCAAATCCTGAACCTTAAGAGACAGGTTCTCAATCTTTACAGAGATACGCTCCCGTCTCCCGGTAAGATCACGGAGAAGCCCCTCAAATTCATCAACCTGTAGTGCAAACTCATTTCTCCGAATCTGAAGATCCTCTATCTCCTTGGAATATCGGCCAATAATTCCATCTGCCTCTGCAATTTCTATCTCTTTTTCCCCAATTGAAGTCCGGGCCGCAAGGATTCCTGCATCATACCGCTGGTTCTGATCTCTGATATGATCCATCTGCTGCTTCTGATCACCCATCGTCCGCTCAATATATCCCCGTTCGCGCTGGGCTTCAGTAACATCATTATCCTTATTCCGAAGACGCCGCTCAGACTCCTCAACCTGCACCGTGATCTGATCATACTGTTCATACAGAGCAGGTACCCCGGTCCCTTCAAGCCGACTTGTGATCTCATCAATATGCTGTGTGATAGAGGTGATCTCACGATTGAGCCCTTCTATTCTGGCCTCAAGAGCTGCGAGATCTTCGGGCCCTGCCGGGGCTGCTGCGATGGCAGCTGCAATCTGTCCTTCAAGACTCCCGATCTCATCCTCCATCCCGCTTCGGGCACGAATAATGGTATCCAGACCCGCTGCCAGTCTGACAACCTTCTCCTCAGAAGATATCCGGATCTTCTGAATCTCATCCCGCTGGGCAGAGGCATCATTGAGGAGGAGAGTGAGAGATCCCTCTTCTTCATTCAGATTCATCAAATCAGCAGAGAGCCTGCGGAGTTCATCCTCAAATGAGGAGCCAAATCCGCCCGGTTCCTTACGCAGACTTCCTCCGGTCATAGTCCCCGCCTTCTCAAGCAGAGAGCCATCCAGTGTAACCATCCGGTGAGAACCGATACGTCGCCTGGCATGCTCCAGAGTGTCAACAACTACCGTTCCGGCAAGAACTGTCCTAAATGCGGTGTCAAACCGGGGATCATAATCAAGCAGGTCGGTGGCAAATCCAATGATATCTTCCCCCCGGGGGGGTTCAGGAAGGGGTTTAGGCCTGATTTTATTCAAAGGAAGAAAGGTGACCCTGCCAAGATTGTGCTCTTTCAGATATGTTATTGCATCCGATGCGATCAGATCATTATCCACGACCACAAAGTGAAGCCTTCCTCCGGCCGCGACATTGAGGGCAGTGGTATATTCTGGACGACACCGGGCAAGACTCCCTATCGTTCCATGTACCCCGTCCATCGCAAGAACAGCCTCAATCGCCTTCCCATACCTCCCCTGAGCCTGCTGCTGTGCCTCTTTCCGGTTGATCTCAATTTTGAGATCTCGGATCTGTTTCCTAAGTATCTCTTGTTTCTCTCGTTTTGTGTACAGATCCGTATCAAGCAGGGTTACCCGCCGATCATACTCCTTCTTCTCATCAGTCATCACCTGAAGATCAGCAGCAGTCCTACTCTCTTCATCTTTTTTAGTGGCCAGATCGCGACTCAACAGAGCAACCCTGGACCTGAGTCTGTCTTCTTCAGCACTGCGCATACGGGAACGCTCAATCATCCGATCCTGTTCCCTGACCAGCTCTCCCCGTTCATCCTTCTTTACAGCGAGATCCTTTCGGAATGTCTGCAGCGCCTCCTCGTCCTGCTCATGCTCACGGGTCTGCTTCTCGATATCTTTCTTGATCCTGCCAAGTTCTGTTTTGACTGCATTCACGGTCATGGAGAGGTTGGTCCGATCGATCATCAGATCCCGGATCTGACCATTTTTCTCTAAAAGACGTTCTTCCTGCCGCTTTGATTCGCCATATAATCCGCCAAGCCGCTTCTCATTCTCTTCCTTCTCCTGCTTATGGCGTTCAATATCCCGTTTATACCCCTCAATGGCAGCTTTTGCGTCTGCTATCCGGGATATCAGAGACATATACTCACTACCGGTCTTGGCACTGATCTCCTGATCAATACCCACAATATTCTTTTTCAGACCGTCCCGTTCAACCGCAGTTTTTTCTATTGAGGTATCTACCAGACTCAGAGCGTTCTCCTCATCAGCCACACCGGCCAGAAGAAGATCATGCTCCTTCTCCTTTGACACAAGCCGGGCTGCAGATCTGCAGCTGGTCAGAAACTTCAGGCGATCCTGGAGTGTTTTGTACCGAAGTGCCTGTTCCCGCTGTTTCTCAAGCTGTGCGAGCCTTATGGTGAGCTCTTCAAGATGGGCGTTCTGCTCCTGGATCTTCAACCTTACCCGTTCAAGTTCATCCAGAGCAAGGGCCTTCTTTGAATCAAACTCAGCAACACCTGCAATCTCATCGATGATTTTGCGCCTTTCAAGATCACTCATCTCGATGATTCGGTTGATATCGCCCTGCATAACCACATTGTATCCATGAGGTACAATCCCTCGCTTTGAGAGAAAATCCAGAAGATCTCCCTGACGACACGGTTTCCCATTTAGATACAGATAATTGTAGTAGGTGGTATCAGTTCGCTTAATACGCCGCTTGATCACTGATCCATCAGAGAAGGTCAGCTCAACTTCAGCAGTATTCTTCCCGGAATTCAGGTTGATCAGGTCAGTCAGTCTTTCAGCTCGCAGAGAACGTGAAGTAGAAAGAGCAAGGACAAAGAGAATGCTATCGATAATATTGCTTTTACCAGATCCATTCGGACCTGAAATAACAGTAAATCCAGGAAAAAAGGGAATTTTAGTCTTACGACCAAACGACTTGAAATTATCCGTCTCCAGATGTGTGATATGCAATGCTGTCCACCCAATCAGAGATCAGACTATTGAACTCTATTTACGATCTGTCGGTTCCTGATCCTCTGCGATGATCAGTTCACTGCGGTTCTGCCGATCTACTTTATCCTTCCCTTTCGGATGAGCAGTTGCAATGATAATATCTTCACCAGTATCCTTGACCGGGGCCAGCGTTCCATCAGGCTGCATCTTGTACGTAACCTTCTCCTTTTTCACATGCTCTGTAACAACCGGTATGTCAGCAGGGGCACCCTTTGATCCGATATCCCCATCATCATGCCGGAAGGGTTTATTGCGGGAGACCGGTGGTGGTGAAGACGCCTGTATTACCGGAGCAGGCCGCTGTTCTTTCTTCATTTTTATGAGATCTGACTTCATATCAAGAATCTCATCCCTGAGCCCTTTTACCAGGGCATCAAGTTCAGTAACCCGATACTCAAGACGCACAATCCGCCCTTCTGATAAAGAGCCAGCATTTTCACCATCACTCATAGTATTCCCCCTCGCAAACAGATCCGCAAAAACCCTGATTATTCAATGTTAGTGTGTGACCCATATAATATAATCCATATAATCCTACACTTTCTAAAATCACAGAATTACCGATAAAGCTCATAAATACCACGCTAAGTCCAAACACGACAGAGATGTGTGGTATCGTCAATTCAGACGAATCTTCATACGCCTCAGAACCTCGAAACCATATTACCTTTCCAGAGAGTATTTGTACGCACATGGCCTATCTGGAAAAGATCGATCCAGAAATTGCAGCGATCATCGAAAAAGAAAAAAATCGTCAGATTAACGGACTCGAACTCATTGCATCCGAGAACCTGGCGAGTCAGGCAGTACTAGAGGCCATGGGTTCGATCATGACCAACAAGTACGCTGAAGGCTACCCGGGAAAGCGATACTATGGCGGTTGTGAGTTCCATGACATGGCAGAGAACCTTGCCAGGGACCGCGTATGTTCACTCTTTGGTGCAGAACATGCCAATGTACAACCTCATTCAGGTTCTCAGGCTAACATGGCAGTGTACTTTAGTACCCTAAAGCCAGGGGACACTATTCTTTCCATGAATCTCTCCCAGGGTGGACACCTGTCACATGGGTCTCCGGTGAACTTCTCAGGCATTATCTATAAAGTTCATCAGTATGGCGTGGATCTCAAGACTGAGCAGATGGACTATGGGGTCATTGCAGAGATGGCTAAAAAGACCAAACCAAAGATGATTGTCTGTGGAGCCAGCGCATATCCCCGTGAGATCGATTTCAAAGCTTTTGCCGAGATCGCAAATGATGTTGATGCCTACTGTGTTGCTGACATTGCCCATATCGCAGGTCTATGTGCAACTGGAATCCATAACTCTCCGGTAGGGCTGACTACCTTTACTACATCAACCACTCATAAGACCCTGCGAGGTCCAAGGGGTGGATTTGTTCTCTGTGATAAAGAGTGGGCACAACCCATCGACAAAGCAGTATTTCCAGGGATGCAGGGAGGCCCCCTGATGCATATTGTTGCAGCAAAAGCAGTATGTTTCAAGGAGGCATCGACAAAAGAGTTCAAGAAATACGCAGAGCAGGTAGTAAATAATGCAAAGGTTCTGGCTGACAACCTCATGGGTCACGGGGTCAGACTGGTATCCGACGGCACTGACAATCACCTCTGCCTCCTTGATCTCACCAACTTTGGTCTGACCGGCCTTGAAGCAGAACAAGCCCTGGGCCGGGCGGGTATTACCGTCAATAAAAACACTATTCCTAATGAGACAAAGAGTCCGTTCGTCACGAGCGGCCTGAGGGTCGGAACTCCGGCAATCACCAGCCGTGGCATGAAGGAAGAGGAGATGCGACAGGTAGGTGACTGGATTGCAGCAGTGATAAAAGATATCAAGAATGAGGCCCTCCAGGCAAAGATCTGCAAAGAAGTCGAAGCAATGGCAAGCCAGTACCCGCTTTACCCTGATCTTGTATGATACTCGACGGAAAGGGACTCGCTGAACGGAGGCTCGAACTGCTGAAAGAAGAACTGCTGGAGTCGGAGATCTCCCCCACTCTGGCAACAGTACTGGTAGGGGATGACCAGGGTTCAGCTCTCTATGTCAGAATGAAGCACCGAGCCTGCGAGCAGGTAGGAATTCAGTCCGTAAACGTTCAGCTTCCGGGCGATGTTACCACCCGCGATGTTCTGGACCGCCTGAAGGTATTGAATGAGGATCCTGATATTCATGGAATTCTGGTTCAACTCCCACTCCCTCCGCAGATAAATACACATCAGGTTATTGACGCAATCTCCCCGGAGAAAGATGTAGATGGGTTTCATCCTTCAAATATGGGCAGACTCACCGGTGGTCTTGTAGGACCGCGACCATGTACTCCTCTGGGAGTCATGACAATACTTAACGAATATAATATCCCGATTGCTGGTTCTCACGCAGTTATTATCGGAAGGAGTGTTGATGTCGGGAGACCGATGGCCCTTCTCCTGCTCCTAGCAGATGCGACAGTCACGATATGCCATAGTAAGACACGAAACCTTGCTGAAATTACCAAACAGGCCGATATTCTTGTCTGTGCGGCAGGAAAAGCAGGCATGGTTACTGCAGAGATGGTTAAACCCGGAGCAACGGTCATCGATGTAGGAACCAACCATGTGGATGGAAAACTCTGCGGTGATGTTGACTTTGCTGCAGTCAAGAGTATCGCCGGTGCAATAACTCCGGTTCCAGGTGGAGTCGGACCCATGACCATTGCCACCCTGATGGAGAACACTGTGGAAGCAGCCCGGCAGCAATGCAACCCTGCACGATAGGAAAGATCTGTATCGGCAGGCAACGGCCGGTACTGATGAGTGTTGTCAACATCAGTCCCGAATCTTTCTTTTCAGGATCTTATGTACCTGATGATCGAATTCTAACAACTGCAGAGCGTATGATTGCCCAGGGAGCTGACATGATCGATATCGGCGCACGAAGTACCGCTCCGGGGAGCAGTCCGATATCAGTGGGGACTGAGACTGAACGGGTAATAACCGCCTTGAAAACACTCGAGGGATCTGGTATCATCACTAGTCTTGACACGATGCACCCGGAAGTATTGCAGGCAGCCATGAGATATGATATTCACGCGGCCAATGACATTTCAGGTTTGAAAAACCCCAAGATGGCAAAAATCATCGCTGATAACGATCTGCCTGCAATCCTGATGGCTTCCTTTCAGGCACCTGGAGACTGCCTCTCTTTTTCAGATACCCTCTCAGCTCTCAAAACAGTGACCAACCGGGCGACTGACGCCGATATCGATTCATATATTCTTGACCCCGGGATCGGGCGGTGGATCCCGGATAGGACCCCTGAATCAGACTTTGAGCTCTGCCAAAGGTTTGCTGAACTCAGGCAGTTTAATCGGCCTCTTCTTGCAGCAGTATCACGAAAATCTTGTATCGGATCTGCTACCGGCAGGGAGCCTGAAGGAAGACTTGCAGGAACCCTGGCTGTTACTACATACCTTGTACTTGCCGGTGCATCAATCATCAGATCACATGATGTTCCCGAGACCCGGGATCTTATCCAGGTCATAGCATCTATTCAGGAGGCTTGAACAGATGCCTCCATCCTGCAGCTTCTTTGGAATAGAGACCGAGCTGATTAGTTCAGGTTCACCAATACTCCCCCTCATTATATCCGGGATGGTCAGGCAGAATCTCTCTTTCTCAACCGGGGATATTCTGGTCATTGCTGAATCAGCACTTGCAACCGCAGAAGGAAGACTGGTTACACTCAGCGAGGAGAACCCTACCAGGGAGGCTCAGGATGTCGCTACCCAGTACGACCTGGACTCCCGGCTTGCCAATATTGTTCTCCGTGAATCTGATGAGATTGTCGGAGGAATTCCGGGGTTTCTTCTCTGCACAAGAAATGGACATCTACTCCCTAATGCCGGGATTGACGGGTCAAATGCTCCAGACGGACAGGTAACTCTACTTCCGGCAGATCCTGATGAGAGCGCACGCAGTATCAGGATGAAGATAAAAAAAGAGTCAGGAGCTGATGTTGCGGTTCTCATTATCGACAGCAGAACCCACCCGATGCGATACGGATGCAGTGGGGTTGCAATCGGATGTTCGGGTATTCAGTCTGTTCTTGATGAACGAGGAAGAAAAGATCTCTTTGGCAGGGAACTCAAAGTTACCCGGCGGGCCATTGCAGACAATATCGCTTCAGCAGCAGAACTTCTCATGGGTGAAGCCGATGAGGGTATTCCTGCAGTTCTGGTGAGAGGCCTGAACATGCCAATCGGTGAGCATGAAGGAATAGAACAGATTCCAGCAGAAGAGTGCCTGTTTATGGGTATCATCTCACGCAGGGCACAAACCCGTCAAATCTGATACGGCACCTCTGAAATCTGCTTTTTTCTACACATAATATAATACGTGTAAGAATCCTGTTTTCGGGATTATCTCTGCATACTCTTCTGAACCTCCCGCAGGAGTATCACAAGCCCGATGATGATCATAATCACAGGCCAGAACGGGAACTGAAATTCCCACCACCCAAGATCATTGCCAAGCCAGACTATTCCCCAGGAGAGGATAAATATTGACAGAATTATCCCCCCTATACTAAAAGAAGGTGCGTTATCGCACCATTCACTTCGGCCCATAATTATCTCAGTACCATTAGTTGAATCATGAAAAGAGCATTTGGAATGTTATTATGAACAAACAAGGGATGCACCAGAGAGCGCAGAGATTACAGGCCAAACGGGGCATCCCAGTTGTGATTACATGCATTACATCGGCATTTTGCGACCATAGCGCCACTATCAGTAGTGACCAGATCATCGAACTCTGTGTCTTTAGAATTGCATTTCGGGCAGAGTATGTCACCCATGGATAGAAAGCTCCAAAACCCGCGTACCGGATCTGTATATCTTTTGTATGTCTACCCCTATTTCAATCTCGCCAGATGGATGAGATATCCGGGAGAGACTTCTCATCTTAATGCATGGATCATTACTCATCAGATCCACCTGCTTAAACATGATGGGAAACTACTTGTCAGCACAAACGCTAATATCTGGTTAGGATTCTGAGTTACCGGATGATGAATATGAATACCAGATGTATCAAAGCACTGATTGGAGTGCTTCTTCTTATGGTTGTGCTCATTCAGAGCGCTGCCGGAGCGATAACACCATTTGAACAGACAAACCAGATTGCTGTCAGTCCATATCCAGCTCCCACACCAGTTGCCCTGCAGATGGTAGCACCAATAACGCAATCAGGATACGGAGTTTTATCCTCACCACAAAATCCATGGCAAATATCAGAGCAAAATATCCGATCTGAACGATCACCGACCCCAACTCAGGAGCCCTTCCAGGTCTCAACAGAGTACGCGACAGACCGGGTGATTGTCAGGTATAAAACTGACACTATGAGCGCGATGTCATCATTGCCATCCATGATGTCGATGGCAAATGCTGAAGTCGGGGCATCTGTCCTCTCCGATATTTCAGCATCAGGAGTCTCCGGGATGCAGGTTGTTCAGGTTCAGGGAGGGACCGTTGCACAAGCGGTAGCTGAGTATCAGAGCAATCCGAATGTTCTCTATGCAGAACCTGATTATCGAATAACCCTTCCACCTACTGAGCAGCCGATCATGATGGCTTCCCAGCTCTATGCTCCTCTGCAGATTATGGCTGCAAAGACCCCGAATGATCCTCAGTTTACCACTCTCTGGGGTCTGCAGAACACGGGGCAGGCCCCATTTTCAGGAAAAGCCGGTTCAGATATCAAGGCTGTTGATGCCTGGGGCACAACTACCGGATCATCCTCTGTTCTGATTGCGGTTGTTGACACCGGGGTTGAATATACCCACCCCGACCTCGCAGCAAACATCTGGAGGAATTCTGGTGAAATACCGGGTAACGGGATAGATGATGACCAGAATGGGTACATCGATGATGTAAATGGCTGGAACTTCTACTCGAAGAATAACAACCCGATGGATGATAACGGACACGGAACTCACTGTGCCGGAACACTAGCTGCTGTTGGAAATAACAATATTGGAGTAACCGGGGTCTGCTGGACAGCCAGGATTATGCCTCTAAAATTCATGAACTCAGCAGGAAGCGGATATGTCTCTGATGCAATATCAGCAATCCTGTATGCCAACCGGATGGGAGCTCATGTCATATCCAACTCCTGGGGAGGCACTCAGTACACCCAGGCACTCAAAGATGCTATTGACACCTCATCGGCAGTAGTGGTATGTGCAGCAGGTAATAGTGGCCAGAATACTGACTCTGCGCCACAGTACCCCTCTGCATACACCAGCCAGAATATAATATCAGTTGCCGCTATTGATTATAACGATAATCTGGCCTCCTTCTCAAATTTCGGGGTTTCATCAGTTGATATCGGAGCTCCCGGGGTTACAATTATGAGCACCTACAAAGGGGGACAATACCAGTACTTGTCAGGGACATCAATGGCAACCCCCTATGTTTCGGGCGTTGCCGGTCTTATCAAAGCGGCAAGTCCAGGGCTCACAAACAGCCAGATAAAAAGTCGTATTCTCGGGGGAGTGGACTCTTTGAGCTCCTTAAACGGAAAGGTGCTAACCGGAGGCCGGTTGAACGCACTTAAAGCGTTAGGGGGATCATCACCAACACCTACACCGACTCAGTCGCCAACAAAAACACCCACCAAGACACCGACAATAACTCCTACTTACACTCCGACAAAGACTCCAACAAAGACCCCTACAATTACTCCAACCCCAACACAGACAAGTGGGAGCCTGATCGCATCCTTCGTTGCATCACCAGTGAAAGGTAAAACGCCACTGAAAGTACAGTTCCTGGATACTACATCAGGAGCGCCAAATAAGTGGGCATGGAGCTTTGGAGATGGAGGATTCTCATATCAGAAGAATCCTCAGTACACCTACCGCAAGTCAGGAGTATACTCAGTTCGACTTACCGTGAGCGGTGGGGGGAAGATGAGCACCTCGTACAGAACTGGATTTATTCGATCGATATAACAGAACCAGATAGCCGGCTTACTAAAACCCTTTTTTATCGTTTGCATGGATTGCAACCCGGTATTCTACATTGATTTGCCTCTCTCACTCGAATATATGACCTCTAAATAAATTCTCATGATTTTTTCTTTTTTCTACCATGTATCAATGAAACATCCAATCAACTCAGATACTATTGAATAGGCTCACTTCTCTTCTCATACTTACAGACCAATCTTTATACCCATCCTGCGCCCAGGTAGGTATGCTTTGAAGGACACTGAATGGGCCCTGGTTACTGCTGTAGTTTTAATAATAATCATCGGAATAGCTCTTCCCCTATACCCATCCCATTTAGATGAATCCAATTCTACATTCCAGCCTGAAGTCCGTCTCCTATATACCAGTTCGGGCACAGTGCTTCAACTTCTTGATTCCGAACAAATTGATGGGTTTCTCATTTGGGAGCCTGTTCCTCAGATAGCAGTTCTTGGCGATGTTGGAAAGATAATCGCCACTGATGCAGATCTCCCCCCGGATCATTCGTGGGCTGAGGAACCCTGCTGTGTATTAGTTATTCATAAAGATCTCATCAAGCAGCATCCTGATCTGGCTGCAGCCCTGTCCGCATTGACCTCTGCGGGGATCGAATACATCACCAAAGAACGTGAATCTGCAGTACATGAATCTGCCGCCTGGCTCTATGGGGAACAAAAGATAATCATTGGTGATGCCACTCTTGATCCGGTGTCCATTGAAACGGCATCATTCCAGGAGTTCCAGTTTATTTCAGGAGAGAATGCATCAGCTCGAGAAGATAGCAAATCACCCATTATTCTCAAGGGCCTTGCAATCCTGAATGGTTCATTGCCGTTTTCTTCACAGGAAGACCTGATACAGATTGACTTCGGATATCTCCCTACTGATCATCATGCCCCGCTTTTTGTCCTGCTCAATAGATGGCAGTACTTTCAGGACCGATATGATATTGCCCTGATCCCAACGGACACTGGATCCAAAAGACATACAGAAGCTTCTCTTGTTGTTGGTGGCCACATTCTCGCAAAGGTGCGTCTTCTTCCTGGTCAGAATGGTGGAGGACTGATGACCGGGATTGGCCAGGGAGTGATTGATGCCGCGTATGTAGGATCAGTCCCTGCTCAATATCAGATAGATCTGGGCAATCCGGCATGTATCGTCCAACCAATTCATACTGGTGGATCTGCAATCGTGGTGGGGACGAAGGCTCCTTGTAATGACTGGAGATCATGTATCCTATGGGCACAGAAGCGTTCAGCTGAGGGAAATCCGCTCGTCATTGCTACGGTACAGACATCAATTCAGGAGAAGATGCTCAGGGGTGCATGTAAAGCAGAAGGAGTTGAAGTAAGACTATTAGAGATATAGGAGACATATTATGGCCCATTATAAACCGGTGATACTTCCTGCCCTGCTTCTTCTGCTCTGGGCAATCCTGGCTATACTCATCAACAACCCGTTCATCCTTCCCCGACCTGAAGCTGTCATGCTCATTCTTGCAAGCCCGGGAACCGGCCTTGTTGGATCAGAATCATTACTGACTCATGCATCAGTAAGTCTCATCAGGGTTGGAACCGGATTTCTTCTGGCTGCGCTGCTTGCCATTCCGACCGGAATCATAATAGGGAGATCTGCTGCCCTCTATGATCTCTGCAACCCGCTGATTCAGATACTCCGCCCGGTTCCTCCGATAGCCTGGATGCCCCTGGTTATCGGGTGGTTCAGAATCGGAGCCTCATCGATGATATGTATCATCTTCATCGGAGCGTTTTTTCCGGTGCTGATCAATGTAATTGACGGAGTACATGCAGTCAGATCCTCCTGGCTCGAAGTAGCACGGAGCCTGGGGGCAACCCATGGGGAGATCCTGCGATCCGTTGTCCTCCCGGCAGCAATGCCCGGAGTCTGGACCGGCATGCGGGTTGCATTCGGGGTGGCCTGGATGTGTGTTGTTGCCGCTGAGATGCTTCCCGGGACAACGGCGGGTCTTGGATATCTTATCATGTATGCATATAATCTGGGGCAGATCCAGATCATCATCGCAGGGATCATTGTGATTGGTATAATCGGACTCTGTATTGATACAATTTTTAGAATCATCGGGGATCGATGGTTTGGCTGGAGGGCATCTGAACGATAGGAGGAGAGATGCTGACGATAACAGACCTGGGTATGAAATTTCGAGGAGAGAACAACTCAATAGTCCAGGCTATCTCCGGAGTGACGCTGACCATTCCAGATGGACAATTTGTTTGTATTCTTGGGCCTTCGGGATGCGGGAAGAGTACGATGCTTCGGATTATCGCCGGACTTCAACTCGGATATGACGGAATAATCGAGCATGATGGATCCGTAAGCGGGTGGAATACCGCAATGGTCTTTCAGGAGCATGCCCTCTTTCCCTGGTTAAATGTGGAGAAGAACGTAGCATATGGGCTTAATCTTTCAGTTAGAAGAACAAAGAATCCCGGTGATCAGAAAGCCAGGGTACAGAAGTACCTAAGTCTGTGCAGAATGGACAATTCCGGAGGATCATTTCCGCACCAACTCTCAGGAGGGATGTGCCAAAGGGTTGCACTTGCACGGGCCCTGGTAATAGAACCAGATGTTCTCCTGATGGATGAGCCATTTGGGGCCCTGGATCCCCAGACCAGAACCCAGCTTCAACAGGAAGTACTCACCATCCATAAGACAACCAAAAAGACAATCCTCCTGGTAACCCACAGTGTAGAAGAGGCGGTACTACTTGCTGATCGGATCATTCTGCTCAGTGGGAGCCCGGCAGGTGTCAGGACAGATATATCAATGCCTCACTCCCATCCCCGGGATCCAGAGGATCCTGATATCATTGCACTGAGAAAGCAGGTAACTACCATCCTGACCGATACACCAGGAGATGGTGAAACGTCAGATATGAAAAAAAGTGTGCTGATGAAGTGATGCATCCCTAGTAGCATCACCTGATAGTACATTTCGTACCTGGATTATGGCCCGTTCTCGAACTTCACAGCACCACTGGTGACGATAGTATCTGGCCTGTAAAATCCATCATAATACGTATGAGTGCGGTCGACGACATACACTTCAAAGGTAACACTGATGGGTTTGCCATCCGGACCATTCACCCGGGCACCATTCACATCAATCACGTCAAACGAGATAAAATATGTACCCTGCCGTGTTGCACCGTTCACCGTGATTGGGATTCTCTGTTTCATCCCCCATCCCCTGACCAGGATCTTTGGATCTACTGTGAAAAGTGTTCCGAAGTCTGATTGAGTTGCAGGTACGAAATAGACTCCACCCTGCACCCTTGCGGCATCGACAAGTTTTGTCGTCGCATCATCAAACTTGAAGGTAATTACATTAGAGACGCTTTTACCTGGGACTGAAGAGAGGGTTTCAACAGCAGAAACCGATGAACATGACAGCCACAGAGCAAGAATTAATACCACACACAGTGGCCAAAGCACTCGGGTCATAAAAGAGTAATATACATGAAAGCATTTAAGCGTATTGTTTTTTATCAGGGATAAAATCGATTCAGAGTTGACTGGTATGACAAGGAAATTATTAGAACTACCCAGTGATAAAAAAACGCGATCCCTTAACTTAAATTTTAGAAAAAAAGGATAGTTAGGTGGAACCCGATGTCGGCACAGGATCTGGTTGCTTAATGATAGCGTATTGCACATTTCCATCATCAGTAACGATAGTGTCAGGGCGATAGAATCCATCACTTCCCGTGTGAGTCCGGTCTATGACGACTATTTCAATAGTAACCGTGATCGGGTTACCATTCGCATCTTTTACCGGGGCTCCGGTTGCATCAACAACATTGAAGGTAAGAGAATATGTCCCGGGAGGAGTTCCACTCTTCACGGTGACAGGGAAAGTCTGCTTCATCCCACCACCGCTTACCAGGGTCTGGGGATTTGAGGAAAAAAACTCATCCGTTCCTGATTGAGTAACAGGGACAAAATACAGGGCACCATTTACTCTGGCAGCATCAATCGCATTTGCGTTTGCAGCATTAAACCTGAACTCAATGGTGTTCTGAATATTTTTCCCGGGTACTGTCCATACTGTATCGGCTGATACCATCAGAGACAATGACAGGATCAGGGTTACAATCATTACCACAGAGAGTGGCATTGAGATTCGTGTCATGTGAGATAGATATACACTAAAGTATTTAAGACTGTTGCAGGTCTATTTGAAGACAAATACGATGTAAAACTGATATCACCCTTATGATCTCTTTGCCTTCCCGATATCACAGAGCGGACTGCATTCAGTACATGAATCCTGCAGGGTTCGACATGGATCATCACCGAAGCCTGGGGAAATTCGGTCTCGAGATCTGACTCAAGGTGATCAGGCAGATCATGAGATTGTTGAACAGTAATGGTTCCATCATCTACCATGGGGAACTCCATGAAGAGTTCAGGGCCTGACCAATGGGTACGCAGTCCATGATAATAATATAATCAGAGCCATGATCACAAATTATAGCCCTGATTCTACGTTCTTCTGAAAAAGAAAGGGAAAATTAGCCTGAACCTAAAGTCGGTACAGGATCTGGTTGCTTAATGATAGCGTATTGCACATTTCCATCATTAGTAACGATAGTATCAGGGCGATAGAATCCATCACTTCCCGTGTGAGTCCGATCGACGACCACTATTTCAATAGTAACCGTAATCGGGTTACCATTCGCATCTTTTACCGGGGCCCCGGTTGCATCAACAACATTGAACGTTAGAGAGTATGTCCCGGGAGGAGTTCCACTCTTCACGGTGACCGGGAGAGTCTGCTTCATTCCACCACCGCTTACCAGGGTCTGGGGATTTGAGGAAAAAAACTCATCCGTTCCTGACTGAGTAACGGGGACAAAATACAGGGCACCATTTACTCTGGCAGCATCAATCGCATTTGCATTGGCAGCATTAAACCTGAACTCAATGGTGTTCTGAATATTTTTTCCCGGTACTGTCCATACTGTATCAGCTGATACCATCAGAGACAATGACAGGATCAGGGTTACAACCATTACCACAGAGAGTGGCATTGAGATTCGTGTCATATGACATAGTAATTGCCGAAAGTATTTATAATGTCGTAGGGCTTTCAATGACTAAGATGAGGAAACGTGATGCTACTCTTCTGATCTCTTTGTCTTCCCGATATCACAGAGCGAACTGCACTCTGTACATGAATCCTGGCAGGGCTCGACATGGATCGTAACCGAAGCCCTGGGAAATTCGATCTTGAGATCTGACTCAAGGTGATCAGTCAGATCATGAGATTGTTGAACAGTAATGGTTCCATCAACTACCAGGTGGAACTCCATGAAGAGTTCAGGACCTGACCGGCGGGTACGCAGTCCATGAAAATTCATATAATCAGAGGCATGCTCACAGATGATCGCTCTGATTCTATGTTCTTCATCATCAGATAGGCGATGATCGATGATATCATTCCAGGTTTTTGTTGTCAGATCAAAGGCTGCCTTCATGATAACCAGGGCAACACCAATGGCAACAATCGAATCAAGAATCATGATACCAGTGAGCCTTATCAGGACAAGGCCAGCAAAGACGCCAAGAGAAGTATAAACGTCAGTACGCAGATGCCAGGCATCGCTCTCAAGGGCGACAGAATCGGTAGCTTTTGCAACTTTCATCAGGCGGTTTGAAACATATGCATTTACCAGGGCAGAAATTCCCATCACGGCGATACCCCCGAGCATCAGAGTCGGATCCAGGAGTTCCTCACCGGGTTCAAGAAGTTTGACCACCGCTTCACGGATGATGAGAGCAGCGGCGATAAAGATGAGAATCGCTTCAACGAGACCTGATATCGATTCATACTTCCCATGCCCAAAGGCATGGTCATCATCTGCAGGTATTGCAGACTTGCGAACAGAGAAGAAGGCGATGATCGCGGCGATCAGATCCATTCCGGAGTGGATCGCTTCAGAGATGATACTGACCGACCCGAGGGCAAGGCCGACAATCAGTTTCAGGAGGAGGAGGCCCGTATTGGAGATGACCGAGAGGCGGGCTATTGTGGTCTTTTCATCTGAAGGATTAATAAATTGGGCTGACATGGTACCTGGAGAAATCGAATACCTTCAAGATATGTAATGAAGCACCATAAGGGTAGTGATCAGGGAAGAATTGATACAATTAATACTCTTACGCATGCTCCCCGGCTGCATCATGCGCAGTATTTTTCTCATTTCGTGATAATCTGAACCCTTCTATGCTTCGATGGAGAAATGCTCTGACTTTTTCAGATTCCACAAATCCGATATCAATCCGGTGAACGATCGCATCAATACGCAAAACTCCCTCCAGGATCTCTTTCTGATGAACCGGACCATCCAGTTCAGTCCACCCCATAATCTGCATCAACGGATTTCTAATCTCATCGTTCAGTGCTGCTAGTTGTGCAATATTTTTATCGATCTGAAGGATGGCATGTTCCTGTTCATCACGCAGACGCATCTCTTCAGTTATATCGCGGGCGATGAGAAATCTGAGTTGCCGTCCGTCAATGTCAACAAACCTGATATCGGCATCCAGGATTATCGGTTCTGCAGATGCCTCATATCCAATTGACCAAATCTGCCAGAGAAATCGTTTCCCGGGAGAGTCAGATGATTCCCATAGATCCCCCAGAGAAGTAAAATCGCTATCAAGAATCCTGAACGGGAGATCAGACACGGGAGATCCGATAAGATCATCATGGGCAAGCCCGGTCAGCTCGAGAAATCGAGGATTTGCAGTCAAAATACCCTCATCATCACCGATCAGGATCAGTTCAGATGCTGCATTAAAGAGAGTCTCCCATCTGATGCCAACAGCCTTTCGCTCCTGTTCTGATCTCATCAGCTGAGAGTGTTTATCTTCCAGAGTGCATATGATCCGAGTTGCAGAGCCAGCAAGAGGGTTCAGTTCAGGGGGGAGATCTCCGGAAAGATACTCAGTCTGATGACCAGTAACTGCAACCCGTTCAAGTCCCTCTCCGATCTCCTTGATATATACAAGAAAGAAACGGCTGAACCCATAATATAATCCAGTTATAAGCAGGACAAGACCACTCATAATGATAACAAGCAGTGCAATTATTAACGTCGAGCTATATGGCTCTCTGGATGGGATCATTGTATGGACCTGAACAACAGGTCTTCCAAGGATATCCGGAACAATCGTGTCTGTGGCGATCAATCCGAGTTCGTCATCGAATTTCACAAGAGGCACACTATTGTGTTGATTCAATGAACCGGATGCTGACTGATCTGAAGGGGCCGGATTGAGAGCAATAGGTCCTGGCATGTATTGAGCCAGACGGTCAACCGCTGCGTTATCCAATACCTCTATGGCGACTAACGTTCCCTGGGGAGGGCCTGAACCATCATTTTTCAGGATCGGATGGGTGGCTATGAGATAAATCTGATCTCCTGAAATAAACAACCCCTTGTGAGAGGAGTTCATCGCTGCGGGTCCGATCAGCCCATCAGTCATAAGGTCATGACTGATAGTATTCGTGGTGTACAGAATCAGATGATTGTTGGAATCCAATTCAGCCCCACATTTTAGACTACCAGCCAGATCATAAAAATGGATCCCAGATAGGTCGCCCGTTCCAAAGACCGGTTCATCAATATTATTACTGATAAAATCCGGATTTGTCCCGTTCAGGTACTCCCAGGTCGCGGTCCATATTCCCCACTCAAATGCAATTCGTTTAAGTGTGTCTGTCTCTCCTTCAAGAAGAAGAACCAACCGATCAGCACTGTCAAGAGCAGCAGCCTTTTCACTAACCCTGATATTGGATAACACCGCAAAATGAGTCAATGCGGTGATCGAGAGCACGATAAAGCCTGTTATGAGAACCGTGATCAGGATGAGCCGGTGCAGGGCAGACAACCGTCGAGGGATCACGGAGAACATACATCAGAATATGACTCTGACAGGTAAAAAAGAGTATCTTGATATAATCCCTTACCCACATGGGCATAAAAGTTCTCAATACTCTAAGATCCTGGCCAAATAGATTAATTCGGGATGGTTTATCTCAATCGGAGGGTATTAAACCAAGCCCGCATGACATTCAGGTTTTCGTGCGGAGAGATAAAATAGTGAACTTGAAAAGGAGCAGAACTCACCCTGATCCTGGAGATTTTCCCCTGTACCGAAAATTTCAAGAGGATAAAATGCTATATAAACCAAGCCGGCTGCTCTGATCTCAAAGGTGCCAGATGAATCACATGAAAAATTGGTTGTATATTCTGCTGATGCTGATCTTCGTAGTAGTATTAGGGAACATCTACACAGAGAATTACTCAGGGTATACTCCCGAACCTTGGATAGAGAGCGGAGTGAATCTCTTCAATCAGGGACACTATCAGGAAGCAATCGCGTCTTTTGATCAGGCACTGCAAATCGATCCCCACAACACTGTTGTGATGAACCATATAGCGACCGCATATGTCGCCCTCGGGGAATATCAGGCTGCTCTCAACCAGTTTGATGCTACCATCCGTGAGGATCAGAATTATACAATAGCCTTGAATGGAAAAGCACTCGTTTACAGTCTTCAGAATAACTACCAGAAAGAGATTGATGCCTTTGATGCAGTTCTCCAGATAGATCCGAATGATGAATTTGCGCTATCATACCAACCTCTGCCATACCTTGCGCTGGGAAGATATCAGGAGGCATTAGAAGCGTATACCAGAGTAACCGAACGATATCCAGATAATCCGGTGACCTGGACATACAAGGGAGACACACTATATACCCTTGGCAGATACCAGGAAGCAGTTGCTGCATATGACCGGGCACTTCTGATAAGCCCGGAGAGAAATGATACAAACACAAATAGAACCAGAGCAATGGAAAAGCTCGGGAACATTACATATTAGACCTTTATTGCAATACCAGCTAAACCGGGAATGAATGCACTCTTGCTGCAGAAGACAAAGAGAAGTAAGCCATTATTCACGTTTCGGTGTACATTAGGGTCCACGTTGATCGGTTAGCGTATCCTGTACCCTCCTCTGCCAGGGCCATCGCCCTTCGATCTCAACCACCAGTGCCCAGCTGAGGAATGTTCTGACAACCACCAGCAGACCGAGCGATATGATACTCTCCAGAGTCTGTTCAAGTGCTACGGTCCTGATGACATCAGCGGCAACCAGGATCTCAAGGCCAAGGAGAAGTGATCGTCCAAGTCCCTGTTTATACCGGGTATAACAGGAAGCCGCATCACTATGTCTGATGAAGAAAGAATACAAGTACTGGCCGGTACCAAGAGCAACAGCTCCGAGAATGATAACAACTGCAAGAATCTCGATCAGTTGAGATGCAGCCCCGATCCCGGTGACGAACACTGAGTTCATGATTTCAGACAATGGCCCCCCCTCTGTTCAGATCGGAGATGATGGGTCATTGATTCACTCCTGCCCATCCCGGACAAAGCGGAGAGATCCGGGTAAATAGATGTAACCACGGCCTGACCCCGGATACAAGCCCCTTCATACGCTCAATGTTCAGCCTGATCGCTGTATCGTGAGGATTCAGATCAAAAGCCCGTTCATATGCCAGCAGGGATTCATCAAACCTGCCAAGTTGCTCAAGGACTTCTGCCTTTCCCACCCATAACTCAGGGGAATCCGGGTAACTTGAAAGCGCCGCATTATACGAATCAAGTGCCCCGCTATAGTCAAAGAGTCGCTGTTTAGAGAGTGCTTTAGAGTACATTGGCATGGTCTGCAGAGCAGACGTCAGTTCAACAGCCGTCCTATCATAATATGCAGCCCAGTCATTCTCTCCCCTGGCCCGGCTGATGTCAGCCAGCAGATACCAGGATCTGATATAATCAGGATAGAGAATCAAGGCAGTCATCGTCTCGTTGTATGCACGATCCAACTCTCCTTTTTTAAGAAATGCCTCCCCTAGGCCGGTATATGCCCTTCCATCCGAGGGATTGATGGCAGTTGCCTGCTCAAACAACTCAACAGCGCGGGTCGTATGTGAGAGGGAGAGAGTTACTTCGCCAAGGGTGAGCAGAGCATCATATCGTGTCGGGCTGATACGGAGCGCTTCCTCCAGATCCTTCTGAGCTTCTGAATACGCCTGAAGACGCTGATTCACAACGCCACGATTATACCAGGCAGAAGGGTCCCGGGGATTAAGTTTGATTGCCTGATCCAATGCATTGAGTGCTTCTTTGTCTCTGAACATACGAGTCAGAACTGCCCCTTTACCAGACCAGCCTTCTGCCGATAAGGGATCATAGGTGAGAGCAGTAGTATAGGCCTCCAGCGCCTCAGTATCCTTCCCAACACTCTCAAATCCGGCAGCCTTCTTTATCCAGATACGAGCAGTATCAGGATCCGGCATCATGCCCGGATCAATAGCAGCACACAGACTGGGCAAAATCAGTAAGAGAACTAGTATCATTGCCGGATAAGGAATGACAGGCCTCTGGAACATTTAGCAGTACTGGTCAGGAAAGGATAAATGTAAGACGGTTTTCAGAATTTATCCATCCCCCGGAAACATTTATTATGAAGTTTCTCCAACATATGATCATTCAGAAAATTCTGATTTATCAGATGATCATACTATGACAGAAAATAATGAACACTCTGATTCGCCGCAATTGTGCGGTTGCTCAGAAACCTGTAGAATCGAAGCGATTCTAACCATTGATGAACGAGGACAGATGGTCATTCCTAAAGAGGTCAGGGAAAATACCGGCATTAAACCGGGGGAAAAACTTGCTCTGACCTCTTGGAGCCGTGATGGAGAGGTCTGTTGCCTGGTTTTAATCCGGACCGGACGGCTCTCAGAAATGGTCAAAGATATGCTCAGCCCTCTTGCTGAGTCGATTTTGAAGAGAGAACTATGACTATGGAACCCTGCTCATGCACCTGCACTGAACCTACACCTGATGCTGGATCATCCTGCTGCCAGACCGGGGAAAACAGACTACCCGTATCAGAAGTGATGAACACCACGAGCACACTAACTATTTCGGATCATGGTGATCACCTCATCGCACGCCTTGGTCTGATGCGGATGAACCATCTTGTCACCCCCGGCCTGTATCGACTGGGAAGCCCTGATGCTGATTCACCGGTTTTTGTCTCTGCAAATTATACCCTTAGTTTTGATGCACTCAGGTCGGCACTTACCGGATGTGATGCCTGGATCCTGGTCATCGACACCAAAGGGGTGAATGTCTGGTGTGCGGCGGGTAAAGGAACCTTCGGGACCTCAGAGATCGTCAATCGAATCGCCCTGACCAGACTTGAGACCATGGTTTCACACCGGCACCTGATCGTTCCCCAACTGGGAGCACCAGGTGTTTCTGCCAGGGAGGTTTTGAGACAGTCAGGATTTTCAGTCGAATTCGGACCAGTCCAGGCCCGGGACCTTCCGAAGTATCTGAAAACTCACCAGGCAACCCAGGAGATGAGGACCGTCACCTTTCCACTGCGGGATCGGATCACCCTGATCCCGGTTGAACTGATGCAGGTCATCAAAATTGCCATTGTGGCAATTATCCTTGCAGCGTTCCTGATAAGCGTGGACCTCGCATGGCGAATCCTTCTTTCCATCCTTGCAGGAACAGTTCTCTTCCCGATACTACTCCCCTGGATCCCGGTGAAGGACTTTACCATCAAAGGGTATCTCCTTGGACTGGTGGTCTTCCTGCCTACCACGGCCCTTACTGTCATCACAAATCAGGGGGATCTGCTTATCAGAATCATGATGGCTGCCGGAGAACTCCTCATCTTCCCGGCTGTTGTTGCATACCTGGCATTGAATTTTACCGGGGCAACTCCTTTTACTTCACGGACCGGGGTGAAGACCGAGATCCGGCGATATATCAGGCCTTTGGTGGGATCATTTGCCGGGGGGATAATCCTGGCGATGCTCAGTGGAGTGGCCAGACTGGTGATAGTATCATGAACAGATGGAATTCGTACACACGGACAACCCTGCAATATAACCCTGAAAAGTGCATAAACTGCAGATTATGCCTCCAGGTATGCCCTCACCAGGTTTTTCAGCAAGGCACCAAAAAAGTGATCCTCTCTCTCCCTGAATCATGTATGGAATGCGGAGCATGCCAGGTGAACTGTCCTACTGAAGCGATCACCGTTGAGAGCGGAGTCGGTTGTGCATATGCTATGATCAGGGGAGTGCTGAACGGAACCGGTGAGGAGAGCTGTGACTGTGCTGGGGACGGAGATACTCCATCAGGCTGCTGTGGATAACCAGATCCTTTTTGCCCCAAAACTCATTACCACGGGGGTGCAAGATCTCCATACTGTAATATGGATATCTCACCAGGAGCCAGCGGATACAGATATCGAGGGGAAGGACCGGTCACGAAGACTAACCTTGGGAGACTGACCAACTCCATCTTTGTCTTCACCCTGCTGTACCTCTTTAAAAATATTCAGATACCCACCTATGGAGAGGCTGAGACCCCCGGGTATCTTGCGACATACTTCACCCGTATCACCCCGGAAGCGTTAAATTTTGTCAACGCCTTTCTGGTGGTTGGGATTCTCTGGATCCTGGCCTTTCATATCATCCACCTCATGAGCCGGGTCGACCATAAGACGCTATTTATCCATTTCTCGATGCTGATGACCCTCGTCTTCATCCCGGTCAGCAGCATGATCGCAGATGATTTTCCCGGGCAACCGCTCTGCTCCTTCATTCTTCATACAAATATTCTCTTCACCTCTCTCCTCCTCCTCCTTGAATGGAGACATATCACTTCCAGTGGGATCATAGTGTCAGGTGTTGGAGAAACTGAGATCAGGGCGACCTGGAGAAGATTACTCTTCCTTACCGCTGCGGCTTCTCTCGGATGTATCCTGACCATCCAGGGAGAGAATGGAACCAGATTTCTCTATATTATCGTGATGATCACCCTCTTTGGTGACTCTGTTATTACCGATTGGAGATCATATCAGAATCGAGCCAAGAGAACATCTGCAGATCCGCCGCCACCTGTACCGATAAGCCAGGTATCATCCTATCGTGGTCCCGTTGGGCAGGATATGCTGGAGATCATGATAAACGGAGTATTCGGGTTCAGCATGACCCTTATCGTAAAGAATATTCCACTCCCTGCTGCGGCAGATATTCAGAACATTGATCTCATTCTTGAGTTTGTGATCCGAGTACTCAGCGATGGGGTAGAGTTTATTTTTGCATTTATAATCCTTGCAATTCTCTGGTCACTGACCTTTGAACTGATGCGATGGATGAAGGCTGTGGATCTTACCTTCGTGTCCATTGAGCTCTTTGGTCTGCTTGCACTGGTTTTCATCCCGGTAACCAGCATACTCCATAGTTACTTCGGTGATGATTCAACCATCTCGATACTCCTTGGACTCAATATCATCATCTGCAGTGTGATATTGCTCATTCAATGGTATTATATAAGTATCCAAAATGAGATCAGAGCAACAGACTGTGCAGAGAGTTCTGCCGGAGTGAAGAGAACCATCATGGAGGGGAGACAAGTGAGCAGTATTCGCTGGGGTTCACAATATCCATTTATTAGGATCAGGAACCGGATACTCATTCTTCCGATAGTGACACTCTTCTGGCTCGGAGCAAACTTGTTCTATGCGAGGATCGAGATCTTTCCTGCTTTGATAGGAGTATTATTCTTTATCGCGAAATCAAGAGAGTAACAGAGATAATCGTCCTATACATCAGGATAAAGACCGCGCCTGATAACAGATGAAGGAAGAAGATGTTTCTTACAGCATCTAAACAAAGGCATTATTCTGGCCCTCATGAAAGACCGATTTTTATCAGCAATAAAAAATGAAACGGATATTCTTGAATGTATTGAACACCGTGATTTCTACAGAAATATGCCTTGCAAACATATATCATGGTTAAAACCAACGAGAATAATGTATGTTCTGGAATGGAAAAGGAGTAACACTCCTTGTTGTGGGTCTGCTTTTGGCAGTAGTCGGCATGCTGCCAGTGTATGCAGAGAATGCTACTGAAAATGCCACGGTATCCAGTGAGGAAGGGGCACCTGAGATGGGTGTGGCCGTATTTAAATACAGTCCGGTCGGAATCTCAATGACCCAGGCTGATGGGGTGACGTCATCCATCAGTGAATTTGCAGGTCATACTCTTATTGCTTTCACGACAGACACCAATAAGACAGCATTATCTGTTGATGTCCTGGCAACAAACCTGACTCTTGAAGAGATTAACGCTGATATCTTGACCAAAATGGAGTCCAAAAAAGACTTTAAATTGATATCAGAAGAGGAGACAACCCTGGGCGGTGTACCTGCACATAAGGACGTCTTTACCTATTCACCCTTTGAGGGGGTTTCCAAAGAAGTCACTCAGATCGCAGCAGTAAACAATGGAAACCAGTATGTGATCCAGACTGAGGCTATTGACGGAGACAAATCAGCACAAGAACTTGGTGTCCCGATGATTGAGTCGTTCCAGTTCATCGCGATAGCTGATGATAATATCTCCAAAATGGTGAAGAGCAAGTTTAAGAAATCTGCCAAGCCAAGCAAGGGATATAGCATCTACTCCTACCCTACCTACTCCACTGAACTTGACTGGAGCTGGTATGAAGGGTACCACTGGGACTATGTCGAAGAATGGTGTACCTGCATGGTAGAGACCATTGACTACTACTGCTGGTGCTGGTAATTCATACCACATCTTTTCTTTTCAGTACTGAATCATATTGAATTTTGACCATTCCCATCTGTTTCTAATTATGATGATGAAATCAACAGTCGCTATTATATGTACTCTCATTCTGATCATGACCGTGGGATTCTCCGGAGCAGAGAATAGTACTCCATCAGCGGATTCACCCACCAAAATATCCTCAAATGGGACAGTGCTTGCGGTCTACATGATAGGAAGTAATCTTGAGTTTGATCCTCAGGATCCGTCCCAGGGTGGAGCGGCTACCAAGGATATCAAGGAGATGGTGATGGGGTATGGTAACAAAACCGGGAACCTTGATGTATTGATCGGGTATGGAGGATCCTTAAAACCAGGATGGAAAGGGATCACGTATGTTACCCTCGGGCAGGTGCGAGAGGATCTCTCTGATGGGGTAATTGGAAACAGCCAGGCTATCCAGTTTAAAGACGAGAACGCGGATATGACCGAACCCAAAACCCTTACTTCATTCTTACAGTATACAAAAGAGCAATATCCGGGTGCACGGGTATTGCTGGTATTCTGGGACCACGGGAGTGCCTGGGAAGGGTTTGGTATAGATGATAACTTTCATGACAGGGCAACTGGAGATTATCATTTAATTCCACCACAGGATATTGCAGCAGCACTGAAAAACTCAAACGTCCATGCTGATCTGATAGGATTTGACGCATGTTTGATGGCAAATATGGATGTTGCTCTGAGTATTGCGCCATATGGTGACGTCCTTGTCTCCTCTGAAGATCTGGAGCCAGGATTTGGCTGGGACTGGAAAACATTTCTTCAGCGATTATCAGCAAATCCTTCGCTGACTGCAGAAGAACTGGGTACGATAATTGTTGATGCATACATTGACAATCCCGCTCATACTGATACAGGAAAGACACTATCAGTCATAAGACTGGCCAATGTCCAGGAGCTCTCAGACAAATTTGATTCGTTCTCGGAGGTGCTCAGCACTGAACTTACTGATGAGAAGAAGTTCAAACTGATGGCTGCGTCTATTAATAGAGTGAAAGCATTTGGAACATATCCAATTCTGAAAAGTGGAGAGACCGGGGAGACAACGATCGATCTGAAGGATTATCTCACCTCTATCGCGAAATATAATCCGGATAAGAGAAGTGATGTCCAGGTTATCCAGTCGCTCTTAAATAACACAGTAGCATACAGTCGTGAAGATGGGAGCCGCCCCTTCTCAAACGGGATCTCGATATATTCCCCATATACTGCCATCCTGGCATCAGATAATAAAGCCAAAAGAACTGAACGGCGAGGATCAGGCTTTGAATTGTTTTTAGATCTCTTTGCACAATCTGCTAAGAGCTCAAAACTTGCACCCCAGATTATTCAGGATCGTGGAGGGTATACCGTTGATGACAATGAAAGTTACACCATCGGCCTGACATTTCTACAAAATATTCCTGAAGGGGTGATATATCTGGGCACTGAACCTGCATATCCAGACAAACCAGGACATTATCCTTTCCCAAAATGGGGAGGATGGGGCCTGATGTGGAAGGATAAGAAAACAGATAAAAGTCTGGTCTGCCCGGTTGAATTTGTGGGATATACATCAAAGGGAAGAGAACGATATACTGCATGGGGAGCCGTAACCCGTGGCGATATGAAGAAGAATCTTAAATTTGACTTCTATTATGAACCTAAAACCGGCGATACCGAGTACTATGTAGTGCCGTATCAGGGAACAGGATCTTCGACCATCTATGATCGATCAGTGTTTAAATTTGTCCCGGGTGATATTCTCACCATGACCGCAAAGTATCGGCTCAAGACATTGTCAGAAGAACGGCGTGAATATGGATCAATCACCTGGACTGACCAGACCGCCATCGGGTATGGAATGCTTCCCTGTGGTAACTACACCATCATGTTTGATGTAGAAAATGTGGCACGGAAAATTGTATACCAGGATACCAAAGAAGTCCCGGTTGTGTGCGGTGAAGGAGTACCAGCGGAGAACGTAACCCCCGTGTCATAACGATGCCTCACCGTGTCATTTTTTCTCTTTTTGAGAGGTCAGGTATGAAAAAAATATATCTTTTTGCAGTTTTTCTGTGTTTACTCGGAGTGATTCCGGGTTTGGCACAGCCCACGGACGGGGGAATCACTCCCAAGACAGTTCTTGGCGTATATATGATTGGGAGTGATCTTGAGTATGATACTGCAATGACACCGCAGGAGAACTCAGTTCGAAAAGAAGCGGCCACGACTGATATCAGGGAGATGCTCCAGGGATGGGGAACAGGAACTCAGGACCTCCAGGTTGTCGTTGCGTACGGAGGTGCACAAAAGGAAGGCTGGAAAGGGATGACCATCGCAACAATCCCGGATCTCATCGCTGATGATGAGAATGAGATTATTGGAGATACCCCCGGACAGTATCAAAGACGAGAAAATATAAATATGGGCTCACCGGAGGGTCTTGGCTCATTCCTCACCTTTTTACAAGGGACATATCCTGAGAGCCGTCTTATTCTCGTCCTCTGGGATCATGGGAATGCCTATCTTGGATATGGCAGAGATGATAACTATGAGGGATCGCAGATGAGTCTTGCGGACCTTCAGAGAGGTCTTGGATCCTGGAATGGATCTATTGAGATACTCGGATTTGACGCATGCAATATGGCAAACGTTGAGGTTGCCAGATCCATCTCCCCGTACGCACGATATATGGTCGCATCTGAAGAGTCTGAACCGGATCATGGATGGGACTATACAGATTTAGTATCAACACTGATCAACGATCCTGAAATTTCAAGTGAATCCCTCGGCAGAGCAATTATTGATGCATATAGTACTAACCCGGATCATCAAAAGGGTTCTTTAACGCTCTCCCTGATTGATCTCTCAAAAACCAGGGAAATGATCTCACATCTGGGAGCGTTTGCACAAAAACTCGAGGATATAAGTGGTGACCAGTCCGGGTACTCAGCAATATCACGGGTTATCGGCCGTCTGAATGGTATCGGGAGAAGCAGAGATGATCAGAGTCGTGATGTTGAACTGCTGGTTGATCTCCAGGCATTGTCACGAATTTCAGGTGAAGAGATCCCGTCAATACAACCAGATGTTGATCGTCTGAATACAGCATTTCATTCGTATGTATTGTATTCACGCCAGGATACTCCGCTCAAACAGATATCTGGGCTCGGTATTTTTTCACCGATTATGGCAAATTACCAGGAATGGAAAGGAAAGATAAGCCCAGGGACAGTACTGGATATCACTCCGGAATGGACATCCTTCATCACATCGCTCGCTTCACAGATTGACAAGGATACCGTTGCACCAGAGGTTACCAAATCAGGAGACGGGTACAAGGTTATAGATGATGGATATACCCTGGTGACCTACGTCTTCTACCAGATTCGCCCTGATGGCAGACAGGTGGTTCTGGCCCAGGAACCGGCTGAACCTGATGATACCGGATTATATCCTGCACCAGACTGGAATGGAGCGGGTATCTATCTTACCGATGGGACCACATCTATTGTCCTTCCCGTGTATTACGTTGATGCCAGTGATGATGGGGTTCAGTTATATTATGCATGGGGAACACTTCAACAGGGTGCAAAGAAGAGTTATATCAGGATTGATCTCTGGTATGATCCCACAACCACCAGACTCTCCTGGTCTATAAATCCATATGAAATGAGAGATGGCAGACAGGAGTTTGATCGGGCCTCTCCCCAGCTCTATGCAGGGGATGTCCTGTCAGCCTATACCATCACTCTTGACTCATCAGGAGCGACGAAATGGGAGCAGACCGGTTCAATAACCTGGAAGGAAGGAACTACAGTCAGGCATCAGAAGATGCCCTGTGGAGAGTATGGTTTACAGATTCTGGCAACAGATCTCAATGAGAATACCGGAGAATCTGAGATCATTCCATACAAGATACCCTGTTGAAAGAGAAAGAGAGAGATTCTTTTATTTTTTCAGGCTCTTTTTTGCCTTTTCCAGGGAGTCTTTTGCATATTGAAGACTGGGATCCAGATCAACAGTTTTTTCATAATATATGAGAGCTTCAGATACTTTGCCCAGTTTCTCCAGGGCATATCCCTTCACGTACCATGCATGAGCAAGTGTCGGGTCAAGCCCTATTGCAACATCCGCAGATGATATCGCATCAGAATATTGTTTCATATTATTGAAAGCAGCACCCTGCCCGGACCACATTCTGGCATTTTCAGGGTACGCTTTTACTGCTTCATCCATAACAGATAGAGATTCAGCAAATTTCCCTTCATCGTAGAGTGCAGAGGCGGTATCCCAGAACTCATCGGCGGTCTTAGTGGTCGAAGAAGGGTGAGCAGGTGACTCACTGGATTGGGCAGATGCTTGATCAGAGGTACTCACACTCCCTGATTCTCCCATTGCCAGTTCAAGCGCCTGATCATATACTAATTCAGCCTCATCAGATCTTCCGAGGTTCTCCAGGATCGCTCCTTTTTTATAGTAACTATCAGTCAGTTGAGGATAGAGAGCAATGGCCTTATCACAGGCAAGTAGTCCTTGTTCATCCATCCGATTATGGGCAAACATCAGATAACTGTAAACAGCCTTCTCCCATTCTTCATCTGATTGAGGTTTTATGGTTCTGATGAGGGGATCTATCAGGGCATCAATGGTGGAGAAATCACCCCGGTTATCAAGGATATAGGGACTTAATGCAAACAGGAGTTGTTCCCATCTCCCGACCAGGAACTCTTCTTTCTCATCTGGATCCGGATTCTTGAAGTACCACTCCCAGATTGGGAGGGTCCGGGTAAGATCAATATCAGGAGTCCAGTTAATCAGATATTTGACCAGTGAGTACCCATCACCACTGGCAAAAGGATCATATTCAGGGTACTGATCTTTTAATGATGAGAGAACCTGCAAAGCTTCATCAGGGTTCTTCTCGTCAATATAGATCTTTGTGAGATCAAAGTAGGAGCAACTTCTATCTGGATGATAGGTCAAATCCTTTTTAAACGCCTCGATAGCAGGATCTAATTGATCATCTGCTTCCAGGGCCACCCCCCGCACAAACCAGACATCTTTGTTTTCAGGATCAAGGGCAAGGATCTCGGTGGTTAAATCAAATGCTTTATCCAAATCGCCGGAATTTCCAGAAAATGCTAATATATCAGCCTTCAAACTCATGGCGTCTACATTGTTATCCTTTAATGTGAGTGCTTTTTCAGCAGAAGCGATGCCATCATTCCATTTTCGCAGATAATATTGCGCACGACCTTTATTCACCCATATTTTCCAGTCGCCGGGGATCTGCTTTTCAGCCTCTGAGAAGACAGAGAGTGCTTCTTCGTATTGTTCCAGATAGAGCAGGGCTGACATCTTCCCGTTCCATGCATTCACACTTTTCTGATCTGCAGAGAGTGCCGAGTCATACGCACTGATTGCCTCCTGATAAGATCCCCGGAGGACGAGTTGATCACCGATATCAGTCCAGTCTTCTGTTTTTTGCGAACTCTCAACCGGTTTTTGATCGCTCTCTCCGCTTTGAGGTGTCTGGGTAATTGAGCCAGTTGGTAATACGATATTCTCATTAAGGATTGCTCCAGAGAAAAGCCCTTTGGAAGGTCCGCAGCCTGCCAGGACAGGAGTGGTAAAAATGAGCAATGCAAGAAATATGACTGAAAAAATGTGAGTTCTATTGTTCCCCATATTGTGTAGTATGAGGTATGAATACTTATTTGTTACATAATTATCGAGTACTTATAATCTGTTCTCTCTTTACATATACCCAGGGAAACCCTGCGAATCCTCTATTACCAAGATTCAGGATCAGAGCATGGATAGGATGACCATATATAATTGGCCGTCCCGACTCCAGATATACGAACCTGTAATTAATCCCTCACCCGTCAAAAAACCAGTAGATATCCCCATTTCCTCCTTTTGACTGAACGATAAAACTCACGCCATAAGATGTATCAGGCTAATCACCCCATATATACCTATGAATCCAGGTACGAAACCGTCTTCCCCCCCACCCCAATCTCCTGATGATATACAGCATCTTACCTTTGAAAAAGTATGGCTGATGTTCCAGGAGACTGATCGGAAATTCCAGGAGACCGATAAAAAGTTTCAGGAGACTGATAGGAAGTTTCAGGAAACACAGAACGCACTTGCTGAACAGACAAGAGAGACAAATCAAAAGATTCAGGAGACGAATATTCAGATTCGAGAAACGTCACGAGAGATCTCAAAAGTAGAGCGTCAATTTAACTCATTATGGGGAAAATTCGTTGAATCACTCGTGGAAGGAGATCTGGTACGATTGCTGAATGAGAAGCAGATTCCAGTCAGTCGCACATATCAACGAATATCAGGGCGAAAAGAAGAGGTTAATTATGAGTTTGATATCATTGCCGCTAACGGTGATGAGATCGTTGTAGTGGAAGTAAAAACAACCATGAAATCTGATGCAATAAAACACTTCTTATCTAAACTGGAACAGATCAAGGTATGGATACCTGAATTTAAGGATAAGGCAATTTACGGGGCTGTTGCATTTATCCACACCGAAGAGAATGTTCTCACCCATGCAGAACGCAGTGGGCTGTTTATCATCAAAGCTACCGGAAATAGTGCCAATATTATCAATACTGATGGGTTTGTTCCAACAACCTATTAGGTACAATACCTTTTTCGTCCGTTTACACACTTTTTTGATGTTCCTGGATCACCACAGGTTTTTCCTCCATCGGCAGAGCCATACACAATTCGCTGTTGCTTTGCAAATAACTATATAGTAAAACAGTAAACAATGAATCAGGACATATCTAAAATTCACCCAATGAGAGGATTATCTCAGTTCTCTTCCATTTTCAGCGATGAAAATTTGATGGAATTATTATGATTTTTAAAGAGAAGATTTTTTTATGCCGCCTGTGTTCAGCCTCTATCCTTCTCCTGATACTCCTGGTAGTTCTCTGTGCACTCCCGGTATCGGCAGTGGAGAAACCATCAACGGTTCTTGCTGCATATATGATCGGGAGTAATCTTGAGTACGATGAGGATCTCTCATCTGAAGATAATATGCTCAGAAAAGAGGCAGTAACCAAGGATATTACTGAGCTGCTCAAAGGATATGCCAGGGGATCCTCTGATCTTGAGGTGGTGGTCGCCTATGGAGGTTCTAAAAAAACCGGCTGGGATGCAATGACTATTGCCACCATCGAAGATCTCTCCAAGGATATGGAGAACGGTGTTATCGGTGATTCATCAGGGTTTTACCAGAACAGGAAAGTCCTGGATATGGGATCCGGAGACGGTGTAGGCACGTTTCTTGAGTTTCTGGGAAAGAAATATCCAGACAGCAGAATCATTCTCATCTTTTCTGATCATGGGTTTGCATATGAGGGATTTGGGAAAGATGATAATTATGAGAAGAGCAGGATTTACCCGGATATGTTGGCCAGGGAGTTCCAAAAAGCGGGAATCAAGATCGACCTCGTCGGGTTTGATGCCTGTTTTATGGCTAACCTCGAATTTCTAAAATATATTGCTCCAAATACCCGGTATGTGGTTGCCTCAGAAGATACCGAGCCTGATCACGGGTGGGATTATACCTATATCATCTCACTTCTCCAGCAGGATCCGGATATCACGGCCAAAGATCTAGGGATGAGAATCGTGGATTCATACATTGAGAACCCAAACCATCAGAAGGGTGCTCTCTCTTTATCATTGCTCGATCTCTCACGAATGGATGAGGTAACCGCTTCGTTTGAGACGTTTACTTCAGCTCTTAAGCGATATGCACAGGAGCCTGATTCGTATCATGCAATATCAGAATGGCTCGGAAAACTCTCAGGGATCGGAACCAGTAAAGATAATCAGGGATACATCGAGAAGATGGTCGATCTGATTGCACTGACGCAGACCGCAGGCACAGAGATCAGTGCTGTTTCAGATGAGGCTGCAGCCCTCAATGAAGCATTGAGTCCACCAAACGGGCTGGTTGCGTACTCCCGGCACGATACTCCGGTTTATCAGATACACGGGGTCGGTGTGTTCTCACCGGTTATGGCTAAACATGATATGTTTTATGGAAAGATCACTGAAGAGTCATTCCTCAATATTTCACAGGGGTGGATTGTACTCTTAAATAATGTGGCAGACATGATCAAGAACGACACTATCCCTCCTGAAGTGGTGAAGAACGGTGAGGGATACTCCATTGTAGAGGATGGATACACCCTTTCTACCAATGTATATTACCAGATACGGCCAGACTCATCGATGGTTGTTCTGGGTCAGGAGCCATTAGAGATGGGCAGCCAGGACTCTTTCCAGGAGACAGAATGGAAAGGAAACGGAACGTACCTGACCGACTCGGTGACATCTTCACTTCTGCCGGTGTATTATGTTGAGACTGATGAGAAGGGGAACCAGTTGTATTACGCCTGGGGAGAGTTAAACCCGGGAAAAGGGGGCAGGTTTGTCAGGATGGATATCTGGCTCAACAGTGAGACCTCAGCAGTCCAATGGGTTATGAGACCATACTCAATAGATGATGAAGGTAGGGAAGAGTTCGAACGCTCTGCTGCTACCCTGTATCCGGGTGATGTCCTGGTTGTCGGTTCCCAATTGATCGATAAAGACGGGAATTCTCTGGGATGGACCGAGATCGGCAGGGTGATATGGAGTGATGAGATGAGTATCCAGATATTACCGATGCCATGTGGAAGATATGGTACCCAGATTGTTGCGATTGATCTTGCCGGAAATGTAGGGGGATCGGAGATTACAGAACAGGTTATCAATTGTTCTCCACAAGAGAAGGGATTTGCATGAACCAATGGGGTATCATCACCGGGAATCCTGCTGATGGCATCGTCCGGGTTCAGCAGAAGGAAATGATGACTGAATACCTCACAGGAGACTGATTCATGATACATAGACATTTAACACAACTATTATTGCAGATACTGGTAATATCTCTGATAACCGCTCTTATGATCTCCCCGGCTCTCGCCGGGTGTGGCCCGTCAAAAGGACTATTCTCTGGATCCCAGCTAACCTCAACCCTGGTTAGTCCTACCGGGACTCTCAGTGAAACACCACAATATGCCCAGAATGTAACTTCGGTAAAAACTGGACAGAACGATGATGACTGGGTTGCAATTGGCAACAGTCAGGTACAATCAGGATCTTACCAGGAAGCGATAACGGCGTATGACAAAGCAATTGAGAGTGACAGCAAAAACGCAGCTGCCTGGAATGGAAAGATGTCCGCCCTCTTGTTCCAGGATAAGTACACTGAGGTAATGGAACTCTTTTCTGATGCAGAAAAAGTTATTCCCAACAATCCGGGGATATGGATCAACAAGGGAAGAGCCGAGTATTATGCAGGCAATATGTCAGATGCAATTCAATCTGCTGATACTGCGCTCAGACTAGAGAAGGACAATATCGACGCAATGGTTCTCAAAGCCAATGGCCTGGTTGATAGCGGGAAGAATGAAGAGGCACAAGCTCTGACTGACCGTGTGCTTGAATTAGATCCCCAAAACCAGGAGATCTGGTACGTTCAGGGTACGATCCAGTTCCTGAATAAAGAGTACGCAAAAGCAATTGAGTCAATGGAGAAAGATCTGAAGCAGAATCCAGATAGGATATGCTCGTACTTCTACCTCTCCATGAGTCATAAAGAGATATCAGGATCTGAAGCGGTCATTGAGGTCCTTGACCGGATGACCAAGCATTTCCCTACCGATAACCGATATGCAAATGCTGAAGTGGGAGATTTACTCATCCAATTAGTGAAGAAAACTCCCGGTACATATCTTCATGACACCGTCCCACTCTGGGAGTGGTACTTTTCATATAATGATCAAGGAGACGAGGCATATTACCAGCAATATCTAGGAGATAGATGGAGTACTGTTAAGTTCGCTCTAGAGGATTATATATTAGGGAGGAAGGGAAGTTTTGATGATATTGAGACGATCATAAAGCCTCTTCAGAAAAAAGCAGAGCCCCTTACCAACCCAGAGACCGATGTTATTATCGATATATATCACGAATTTGCAAATGTCGCATGGAGGAGTGGTCGATATTTCGAATCAGTCAAATCGGCTGATAACTTCATTAATTTAACCTCTGAGGAGAATAGATTATACCCAAATGTCTTTTGGATCAGAGTAATGGACCTCAACAACCTTGGAAGATATGAAGAAGTTCTTGAAGCTGCCAATACCGCAGTAGTTCTGAACACCAGTGACACCTTTGCATGGGATACAAAAGGGCAGGCCCTTGAAAATCTGGAAAGGTACGAAGAGGCACAAGAGGCATATGAACAGGAGATACTTCAGGATCAGGATTCTGCAAGCGGTTGGTATGGGACAGGAAGGGCTCTTTTCAAGCTCAAGAAATATGAAGCTGCTCTTTTAGCACTCAATAAGGCAATCGAATTAGGATATAATTCCGCTTCAGAGACACGGGATGAGGTCCTCAAAGAACTCGGTAGGGAGGTACCAAAAGACCCAGACCAGAAGAGTGAAAATAGTGGAGAAACCCTGAATGAAACTCCCTCATCTTCTGATGCACTCGATGATGCAATAAATAAAGCAGAAGAGAATAAAGACTGGAAGACCATGTTTAACCTTACTGAAGAAGGAGTAGCATTATTCCCACAAGAATTCCGATACTGGAGAAGACAGGCTGATGCTCTCATTGAACTTGGCAGGAGTGATGAAGCACTCAATGCATATGATAAAAGTATAGAAGTAGCCCGTTTAGCGGGCCCAACGGCAATCGAAATATCTCTGGCTGTGAAAGGTGATACCTTGTTCAGACTCGGGCGGTATGAGGAGGCAATTGAGATATACACTCAGGCCAGGGAACAGGCGAATAACGTAAATTTCTATGATTCTATCAATTATGCTATCACAGAATCACCTGAGAAGATCCTCGAAAATAATCCAGATGATTTTGAAACGTTGGGATACTACTATTATGCCACTGATCAGTTTGAGGAGGCATATAAAGCATTTAACCAGGCGATCGAAACCGGGTTCTATTTGTATGAGTCATCTGTATGGTTTGCGTTAGCACGAACCCTTGACAAGCTGGACAGACCTGCTGAGCAGAAAGAAGCTTATAAAAGGGCATCAAATTGCAGTGTTTCAGAATATCTGATCTATGGAACGGCATCTTACACTGATGACCCTCAGCTTAAGGAAGCGGCATTTACCTATGCTACTACATTAAACCCGGAAAGTCCATATGTTTTGAGTTATTACGCAGATTATCTTACTGAACTTGGCAGGTATGACGAAGCTCTCAAGGCATATGACAAGGCTATTGAGTTTCAAAAAGATACAGAGAGTATTCAATATCTTCAGGATGATAAAGCGAAAGTACTTGAAGAGTCGCAGTCGGGTTCCAGGGCAACAAACCAAACTTCATAATTTTCTGCTAATGACCTATGAGTGTGTACCCTGCACCCTCCATCTTATCTTGTAACCAGACCTCAGATAATTGACCAAATCGTGCCTCCGATATTTTTCCTAGTATTTAAATAGGATGGAGGTAATCATCATTAATGCGATGGTACTCTTTTTTGGCAACCGATATGCTCAGGTTGCTCTGTATTATCCTGATAACCGCCCTCATGGTCGCCCCGGCTCTCGCCGGGTGTGGCCCGTCAAAAGGACTATTCTCAGGAGCCCAGCTAACCTCAACCCTGGTAAGTCCTACCGGGACTCTCAGTGAAACACCACAATATGCCCAGAATGTAACTTCGGTAAAAACCGGACAGAACGATGATGACTGGGTTGCAATTGGCAACAGTCAGGTTCAATCAGGGTCGTTCCAGGAGGCAATAACGGCGTACGATAAAGCATTGGAAGGTGACAGGAAAAGCGCAGATGCCTGGAATGGAAAGATGTCCGCCCTCTTGTACCAGAATAAATATACCGATGTGATGGAACTCTTTTCTGATGCAGAAAAAGTAATTCCCAATAATCCGGGGATATGGATCAACAAGGGAAGAGCCGAGTATTATGCAGGCAATATGTCAGATGCAATTCAATCTGCTGACACTGCGCTCAGACTAGAGAAGGACAATATCGACGCTATGGTCCTG
>DATMXW010000030.1:0-18447 GCA_035561295.1 Methanospirillum sp.
TATGTAAAGATCAGGCCGGGACAAATTTCGTCCCGTAGAAGATCGCGCCGCTTGACCCATCCTCGGCAAGTTTGCGGAAGACTGATTTGACCCGCATCCCGATCTTAACCTGATCGATCTCACAGATGACCGTTGAGGTAAGTCTGGTTCCTTCATCAAGTTCGATGATAGCAAGGACATACGGACAGAGGAATTTGAACTGATCACCGGCACTTCTGATTATTGAGTAGGTGATGACGGTGCCTTCACCCTTGAACTTGTGTTCAACAATTTTGCCTTCCCGACGGCAGTCAGGACAGAATGCCCGTGGGGGGAAAAAGTATCTGCCACAGGTAGTGCAGTGTGTACCGATCAGATTATACCGGTTCTGCTGTTTTCTCCAGAATCGCGCTACACTCATATTATACCCTCCCGAAGATGTGGCATACAACGGTTGCGCCAGATCCCCCAACATTATGGGTCATACCGATCTCGGTGTCAATCTGTCTTCCCACTGCTTCACCACGGAGTTGTTTGACTGTCTCATAGACCTGCTTGATACCGGTGGCTCCGACCGGATGCCCGCATGCCTTCAGTCCGCCACTTGGGTTGATAGGGAGTTGTCCGTCAAGTGCCGTGTATCCTTCTTCGGTAAGTTTTCCTGCCTCACCCTTCTTACAAAAACCGAGATCTTCTATTGCACAGATCTCAGCGATGGTAAAGCAGTCGTGGACCTCAACAAATCCGATATCCTTGCGTTCTACCTTGGCCATCGAGAATGCTTTGTTCCCGGCTGCAACCGTCGCATCCAAGGTACAAATATCTTTGCGGTCATGAAGCGCGATAGAACTTGATGCCTGACCGCATCCAAGAACCTTGATTGGAGCATCGGTGAACTTACGAGCTTGATCCAGGGGTGCGAGAATGACTGCAGAAGCACCGTCAGTGACAGGTGAGCAGTCAAAGAGCCTGAGGGGATCCGCGACAAGAGTTGACTTGGTCACGGTCTCCAGGGTGATTGGCTTTCTGAACTGGGCATTTGGATTTTTTGCCCCATTGTCATGGTTCTTGACAGCAACCTGTGCGAGTTGATCCCGGGTAAGACCGTACCTGTGCATATACTGGGTTGCAATCATTGCATACAATCCTGGGAAAGTGATGCCGGCGATTCCTTCCCACTCACGGTCTGCTGCAGCGGCAAGCACATCAGTGGTGACCTCAGTTCCGACGTCAGTCATCTTTTCTACCCCTGCTGCAACAACGATATCAGACATACCTGATGCGACTGCAGTGTACGCCTGCCTGAATGCAAGTCCGCCTGAAGCACAGGCTGCTTCAACACGGGTTGCGGGGATGTTATCTGTTGCAAGTCCTGCATAGTCTGCAATCAGTGCACCGATGTGCTCCTGCTCTACAAACCTTCCGGCACTCATATTTCCGACAAAGAGCTCATCAATACTCTCACCAGAAAGGTTTGCATCCTCAAGAGCAAGGGCCCCTGCTTCAACAAAGAGATTCCTGAAAGAGGTCTCCCACTTCTCACCAAACTTCGTGCAACCGACCCCGATAACTGCTACCTCTCTCATTCCATCATCACCACTTTGCCTTTGTGCTTGGCATAGACTGCGTAGTCTACGATTTTTTTGTCAGCAAGAAGAGCTGCTACAGTAGGAGCTGCATCACGGTGGAAGATGTCTGAGTTGATGACATCGGTGACTGTAATATCAAATGAGTCACTCCCTGCTCCTGATCCGTAACTGGTCATAAAGATCCGATCTCCTGGTTTTGCCACATCGAGGACGGCAGAAAGACCGACCATCGAAGCTCCTGAATAGGTGTTGCCCAGATAGGTCACTGCAAGGCCTGGTTTTATCTGGTCCATCGAAAACCCGAGAGTGCCTGCTGCCTGTACCGGGAATTTTCCGTTCGGCTGGTGAAAAACTGCGTAATCGTAGTCTGCCGGTTTTGTTCCCATCTTCTCAAGCATCAGCCGTGATGCGCCGAGCACATGCTTGAAGTACGCAGGTTCCCCGGTAAACCGACCGCCATGTCGTGGATAGGGTTTGTTCTCCCTGCGCCAGAAGTCGGGTGTATCTGTAGTATATGAACAGGTATGGTTGATCTCTGCGATAGGATCATCGTTCCCGATGACAAATGCAGCTCCACCTGCGGCCGCAGTATATTCAAGCGCATCACCCGGCTCTCCCTGGGCGATATCAGATCCGATGGCAACAGAGTACTTGACCATCCCTGATTTTACCAGTCCCATAGATGTCTGAATTGCGGCAGTTCCTGCTTTGCATGCAAATTCATAGTCTGCTGCGGTCATGAGCGGAGTTGCCCCAATCGCTTCTCCTACGGTTACTGCCGATGGTTTTACTGCGTACGGGTGTGACTCAGATCCAACATAGACCGCCCCGATCTCAACCGGATCGATGACCCGTCGTGCCATCGCAGCGCGGGCGGCTTCTACTGAAATCGTGATCGTGTCTTCGTCCATATCCGGAAGACTTTTTTCAAACACACCAAGTCCTTTTGATATCTCGGCGCCATTTGCACCCCAGACACGGGCGATCTCCTCTACTTTTATACGGTATCGTGGAATATACGCACCGTATGAGATAATTCCTACCATTTTTCTTCCCTCAGACTCTCCACGATATCTTCAATGTCTTTCTCAGTACACATCAGGGTGATGTTGTCCCGCTCTGCCAGTTTTGGTACAATCGGATGTACATCCCGGGCGGCGATACCGTGGAGCACTACGCACCGGGGTTTGAAGGGAGTAACCCGGATTGCCACCATGGGCGACTTTCCGTTTGATACACCGGTAAAGATGAGTGCCCGCTCGGTACTCCATCCATATATCCGGTTAAATTCATTGGCTGAAAGGTCCATAATTGCCCGGAGGCTGTCGATTATCGTGTACCCATAGATGGTCAGGTCCGTGTGCCCGCTCAGAAACTCTCCACCAATTGCACCGGCAAAGGTCTCCAGGGTAATCGGTCCTGAATAATCATGGAGATCATAGATGACTCCGTCACTGATCTCTGCAAAGAGGAGCGAGGCAAATTTTTCTATGTACCTTCCCCCTCTGGCTTCATCCATGGCAAGGATGCTGTCTATGATTCTTCCAACAATCGCAGTCCCTGGACTTTTCCTTCTTCCGCTCTCATAATCACTGATGACTGAAGGCGAGACGCCAAGATACTCCGAAAGATGCCCCTGAGATATGTCAAAATTCATTCGCCATTTCTTCAGGGTCTTTCCCGGAGAATCAGACAGGGTTATCTCCCCCGCCATCTTCTCTGCCAGCCGATGGCGAAGTCCCGGTTCCATGCCTGTACACTGAGGAAATGTGATCTTAAATAATTAACGAAAAGAGGTTCGACATTGTACGTATACTCTCCTTGAAAGAGACTCCGGCCAGGTAGGCAGTATCCCACTCAATCTGACTCTTTCCGCCTTCTGATCAGCTCCTGCCTCTGATTTTCCAGGCTTTTTATCTGATCTTCTTCAGTCATCTCAGGATCCCGGAATCGCGTGTACAGGTCACAGGGCATCTTATCGCAGAACCCACAATGGGCCAGACCCTTCTCCTCTACACAACACGAGTAGACCGGACACGCATCGATATCCACAAATTCGGTCCAGAAGGTGCACCCGCCTGTTTCTGAACAGCCCGGGCATTCCTCCTCAAAATGGGTGCAATCATCGCACCAGAGTCCACAGATGGTGGGGTTCAGGCGTGTTGTCATGAAGGATGATGGGTCTGCTTAGCGCATAAGGATACTGGAAATTTTTTGCTGAAGTGACAGATGAAAGGGCCAGTGCCACTTTCACTTTAAAAATTAGCACGTAAAGGAAGAGGGGGGATTCATTTGCCGTTCTTTCCGCTTTTTTTACACGTACGGTATTACCTGCAATGCGGTAACGTTGTCGATCATTGCGGTTCCGTTCTCTATCGTACATCCAAGGATATGTCCTCCGTTCATCTGGTCCGCTGACAGGAAGTGGAGATGATATCCAGCGTAATTTACTCCCTGCATCCATGCAGGAAACCAGAATCCGATGATGGTCCCGGTAGTGTTCGTGAGGTTAAAGACAGACTGGTTAGCGACGACTGAGGATAGGGGGGGGTATGGTTCATCCTGGCCGGGGATGCTCCTGATCTTCATCTCCTGGAATGTGCCATCTATCCGGATGGCATAGATCTGATCTGATGATGGCAGAGAATGGGTGATGAGTTCTTCTAACTCAGAGCGGTTTTCCTGGTTTGAAATTGTGATTGAAGTATCGGGGGTGAAGATAACCGTATTCATAAATGTGATTCCGGTATCTCCGGGTGGGGTGTGGACAACTCCGTCAGAGGTGACTTGATAGACCGTCCCGTTCAGTTGTATTAATTCACCATCCAGGTATTCAAATCCCCCAAGTCCGAAGTCCCCTTCAGCGTTCATCTGATCAACAGTTATGATCTGGTCATATTTACCCGCCTCCAGCAGAGAAAAGGCACCTGCCTGATACATGATATGTTCCTGATCCGCGATCACAACTCCGGAATAGGCCGTAAGGAAGAAGATACAGAAAAGAACTGCTCTTATCGGTTTTGTGTTCACCATAATGAAGAATGTCATTCCTCCTCTATCAGGATTATGATCTGATCCTCTTCTGTGATTTCAATGTTGAGGGGCTCCTCACAAATGGCAACTCATTTATAATCTGCATCTCACATATGAGATCATGACTGCACCCGATGACCTTGAATGTCTCAAGCGGATCGCTCTACGCGGCGGTTTTGCCGGGCCGGTCTCCCTCAATTCACAGAGTCTCGGGGATGAACTGGGTATCAGTCCTCAGACCGCGTCACGACGACTCAAGGCGCTCGAACAGCAGGGTCTGATCACCCGGAATCTGACTGCAGATGGCCAACTGGTGAGTGTATCAGAATCAGGAGAGACGGCACTGCGTCATGAGTACTGTGATTACTATCGTCTCTTTGGGAGCAAGGAGAAAGCGGTACAGTTTCCCGGGACCGTTGAATCTGGTCTGGGTGAGGGAGCGTATTACATGAGTCTTCGCCAGTACACCCGGCAGTTTGAAGAATTTCTGGGTTTTGTCCCATATCCTGGTACTCTGAATATGCGTCTCTCTCCAATCGCGGTTCAACGGCGGAAACGACTGACTATTGCTGACTGGCGCCAGATAAGTGGTTTTGAGTCAGAGGGACGGACATTCGGGCAGGTTCGGTGTCTTCCCTGCATGATACAGGATATTCCCTGTGGAATAGTAGTGCCCGGCCGATCCCATTACCCTGAAGAGCTGGTCGAAGTCATAGCACCGGTAGGGCTGCGTCGTGAGTTAAGTTTGAAGGATGGGGATGAAGTGGTGATTGAGGTGTCAATATGATATCAGATGCGCTCAAGGCGCTGGTGAACGGTGAGATGGTACTGCTCTATGATTTTGATAACCGGGAGCGTGAGACCGATCTTGCTATCAGGTCAGATATGATTACTCACCGCGATATCTGCCGGCTACGTCATGACGGGGGCGGCCTTATCTGTACTGCTATTCCATTCCGTGTTGCACGGAGTCTTGGGCTGCCCTTTGCCAGGGATGTTCTGCATAACTGTGCAATGGTTGAGAAGATCGGGGATATTCCTTATGATCCGGCAAATAATTCATCCTTCTCGCTCTGGATAAACCATCGGAATACGTTTACGGGGATCACAGACAAGGATAGATCCCTTACGGTCAATGCCCTCTCGCAGGCCGTACAGGAGACTCTTGAAGGAAAGAAGGTTGCCTTTAAGGAGCAGTTCAGAACACCCGGGCATATGCCTGTTCTTATTGCGGCTGAAAATCTGCTCGATCAGCGACATGGACAGACTGAACTCTCGGTTGCGATGGCAGAGATGGCAGGAATCAATCCCACCATTACGATCTGTGAGATGCTGGATGATGAGAGTGGTCTTGCCCTCTCAAAAGAGGATGCGATGATATATGCAAAGAAACACGGTCTTGTCTTTGTGGAGGGGCCTGAAGTCCTTGAAGAATGGGAACGATTGAAAGATGAAAAATGATCTCCGCATCCTGTAACCGGATGATTCACCACCAATTTTTCCTATTAATCTGGCCGTGATACCGTGAGTCTCACTGTGTAGCTTCCTGCTTTTGTATATTCTTTTAATGGGTTCTGCAAAGAGGAGGTCGAATTATCACCAAAATCCCAGAGCCAGGTTGTCGGTGAACCAAGAGAGGCATCATAGAATTGTACCGTGTATGGAAGTACGGTTACTCCGGGGACTCCGTAAAACCGTGCCTGAAGGGGAACCTTTGCACGAACCAGGGCGCTATATGCATTGATTCTTCCTCCGGTGAGCACATATCCGTTCCATTGTGAGAGCTTATCGACAGTATCGAGGATGATCTGTTTGATCTCTGATTTGGTCAGGTTGGGATTGCGAGCCTTGATAAGAGCTGCAAGTCCGGCAACATGGGGCGTTGCCATCGATGTTCCATCAGCCCAGGCATATTGATTATCTTTGTATGTGCTCAGAATAGAGACTCCGGGGGCAGCCACATCTACAGTTACCGCGTTGTAATTGGTGAATGATGCCCGGTTATCTGATGAGTCTGATGCAGCCACTGATATGATATTTGAACAATCATACCCTGCTGGATAGTCAGCAGATCCTACTCCGTCATTTCCTGCTGCACAGATCACAACAGCCGGAGATGCATCGATTGCATCCCACAATCCCTGACTAAAATCTCCCCCTCCCCATGAGTTACTGATGACACTGGCTCCTTTATCGTTGGCATAGTTTATCGCGAGTATTGCCCGGTCTGTCGTCCCTGTCCCCGCACTGTTTAAAAATTTCAGGGACATTATCTTCACATTCCAGTTGACTCCCACAACGCCGCGCCCGTTATTTCCCACAGCGCCTATTGTTCCTGCACAATGGGTCCCATGCCACCGATCATCCATGGGGTCTTTGTCCATGTTACAGAAGTCATATCCATACACATCATCAACATACACGTTTCCATCGTCATCGATACCGTTATCAGGGGTCTCCCCCGGGTTAGTCCAGATGTTGGCGGAGAGGTCGTTGTGATTATAATTGACACCAGTATCCACTACTGCTACAATCACACTTGATGATCCGGTGCTCAAATCCCAGGCTTCGGGTGCGTCAATATCATGGTCAGATCCACTCTGCAGCCCCCAGAGATCAGAGAAGTAGGGATCATTTGGCGTCTGCATAGTGACCTCAGATATGGATGCAGCATCTTTCAGACCCGGTGGATCGTTCAGGGTTATCAGGTAATTTGGTTCAGCATACATAACCTGGGGATTTTGCTGGAGGATACTGATTCCTTCCTCAACAGAGAGATTTGCCGGTAGTTTCATCAGCTGGATGCCGGGGAGGGATGAGGAGGAGAGATCCTGTAGTACTGATACACCTGACTCCTGCGCTACCTTGGTATTGATATCAGCAACACTTTGCGTCTGCACGGTATTGTCAAGGTTATATCGCACGATCACCTCTCCGGGAACATAGGTTCCGTTGACTGGTTTTATCAGGTCTCTTCGAGAGGTGGTTGTATTGACCACCGTGCTGTTCGTTCTGGTCTGATTGATTGGTGTGGTGATTCGGGGACTCTGGACTGTCTGCCTGCGTAGATCTGAACCCTGGTTCTGAACCAGCGGGGGAACGGCAGATGGCACCCCGATTCCTATCTGCGAAGAGGTTGAAGATGTCTCTCGGGGAGGTTGAACCGGGGGGAGGATGGTGATGGCTGCCTGGGGTTGCAATGTCTGTGGTTTTTCGGCGATGACCGGAAGGGCTGGTACAACGGCCGCAGCACCCGGCTGGGTGAGTATCATCACTATAGAGACGAATAATAGAATTGAGAGATATCGCATTGTCTGAAGTACACATCTCCCATACTGGATCAAATAGTTTATGGCGCAAGGGGGATTACGCCATACAGGAACCGTATAGATTCCGGGATTATTCAGGTGAAATAAAAAGTATATTGAGCCGGTTCACCTGGTGGGAACTGATCATATCTCGATAGTGCTCAGTGCTTCCTGGACCATCCTTCGCCAGACCTCTGGAGTCTGGGTGTAGATCTCCTTCGCCTTTGTTCTGTCCGGAGTATCTTCAGCATTTTCAACCCGTTCCAGGGTTCGTTCGGCAGTATCAAGCACCCAGCATTCACGGACAGTTTTATCAACTGCTGCGACAGATTCTGCCCTGATAGATACGAGTGTTCTCCCATCAGGTGCCTGGTACACACTTGGCTTTCCTACAACAGCTACAAAATTTGGCGCATCGATCGAGGCGATCTGATGAAGCGCTTCAGGCTGGTAACTCCCGGCGCTTACAAAAAATATTCCGGTCGGATCAACCACCCGGATCTGGTAAAAGACCTGATCCCCATCAGACTTCTTCTTCTCAGTCAGACTTCCGACGACGAAAACCCGATTACAGCGTTCACCAGTCGGGAGGAGCACGAATGTCGGACTTTTATCCTCGGTTCCGTCCCTGAAATGGTGGGTGGTCTCCCGGAGTTCGGCAGCGAATACCCGTTTAGCCGGCTCCCGCTCATATCGCTGGTTCATTCCCAAATTATTCATGGCTCTCTCCTCCAGCACGGTTGATTAATTCAGCATGTTTTCCTGAATCAAACGGCATGAATGCGCAGGCTCCGGTGACCAGCCGGTTCTCAAATACCCGTCCCATACAGGTAAGGTACCTGCCCAGCACCTGTTCGCAGAGATGATAATAGACCGTCTCCAGGCCTAGTGGACTATTTTCTGCCATCTCCTGCGCGGCTGCCAGGGTCAGTCCAAGCAGTTTCTCTACTCCTTCGCGGTTGATGATGGTATCCCAGGTCTTGTTTCCGTCATCCAGCCAGCCCTTGATTCTGAGATCATATGTGAAATCTGGTTGAATTTCATGGATCTGACAATAATTCTGCCTGGTCAGAACCCGGCCGCACCCTTCAACCGGACAGCGTTTGATAAGCCCGGATCCGGGTGAGATATGTACCAGTGCGCCTGATACTTCTTCACCTGGATTTTTCACTTCAATATTGCCTTCCACATCAACAAGACAGGTAGCACCGTTGAGAGTGAGGGATGCCCGGTTGTTGTACTCATCGGCAGAAACATAATATATTATATATACACTTCCCGGCGTGAGTCGCTCGGCATCTGCGTCCTTCCAGGTCACGAATCGTATTGTTCCAGTCTCATCACCAAGCAGCCCAGACTGGAAGATCCGCTCGCTTGTGCTCTCGTATTCTTGAACAACCTTCACCCTGATGCACACAACACCCGGTTTTACTTCTGCAACTGGTATTATTGCAGGACGCAGGCTCCGATCATCTTCGATCCGTTTGATCACGGTTCCGGCATTGAACTGGAGACTCATGGCTCCCCGGTACACATCAGCTATCGCACTGGAGATTCGGTACCATGCTCCCTCTTCAGGCTCCTGTACCGGATCATCCTGCCTGATTGTGAACCTGATTGCACCGGTTCCATCGGCGATAACGCCGGTCAGCCCGATGACCCCCCCTTCACGCCTGGAGATTGACACAACCTTTCCTTCAAGGCTGACAACACCCCGCTGGAGTTCTCCGACTGGTGTTATGTCTATCTGCGGAATCTCATCATCAGAGAGCGGCGTTATTGTTGTTCCTGAATGTACCTTAAAGTTTAGTTGCCCGTTATATTCATCGGCCACCGCTGACTCTATTCTGTACCATTTTCCCAGTTCCAGGACCGGTGCATGAGCTTTAGCCCAGACCGTAAACCGAAGGGTGCCACTCCTGTCTGCGAATATTCCACTCTGTGCCACCGATGGTGACCGGGGAGGGAAGAGAACAATTACCATTCCTTCAAGGGTTATCCATTCTCCTGATTGTACATCAATGATCAGGGTAATATCCTCAGTATCAGCCTTTGAGACTGGGCCACCAGCAACTGCCTCCAGATTATACTGGCGGGAGTACTCACTGATGATGGATCGTTCTGCCTCCTGGGGTGGGATTCCGAATTCATTCACAAACCGGCTGATTTTCTCTTCTATCTTTGCCGGATCGATCTGCTGTCCTGCTGCTGCGAATTTTTCGGAGATCCTGTGTGCTGTCTGGTTTAGGTCCATTTTTCATCTCCACTGAAGAAGTCAGATCTGGATATATTTAAAGTAAGGAGGGCGCAGGGTGAAAGTAAACTCGACGGCAAAAAGGGGTATGACTATTTGTTCTCACTGGTTCTGGATTCTTTCGCAAGCAGGTATAATTTCTTCACCTCTGCAAGACTCGCCTCTGGGTTATCCCGCAGATGCCTGACTACTGCTGGTTCATGATTGAGGGTACAGGGGGCACAGCTCCAGACTCGCCCGCCTGAACGGGATCCCACCACCCATTCCCCCAGGGTTTCATCCTGGCAGGGATACAGGGGGCAGTAGCAGAAATCACATCTCTGTCCACTGAAATGGCATGGATAGTATGGGCAATGGCCCTTTTGCCACTGAATCCATCGCGAACCCCCGATGGTTGTATGAATAAAGAAGAGAGGATCGACCGGGGCTGTATGGTCTGATATCCGGGAATTCTGCACTATCCCTTCGTATTGGTTGAGCGCGGTTGGGACCCCGAAGAGTACGGCATCATGAATACGTCTTCCCAAAGGGGTAGCAGATCCGGCATATGCCACCGGGTCCGTATTGTAATTCTCCTCCTCGGCTGCGATGATGACCGCATCTGTTACCGTGCCTGCATATGGTTTTCCCATACTCACAAGAGCGAGGGTTTTTGCCTCGGTAACCGTTATGATCGCATCCAGGAGGGCCTGATCCTGAAAAAAAGCCGCACCGGTAATGCAGCAGATGATATTTATCGTTCCCTGACCTGGATTCTGCGTCACGGGGTATGGTGTATCATCAGAGACCGGATCAGGGTGGGTTGCCCCGGCTGTTATAAAGACGGTGACATTGTCGTATCTGCAGATGGTCAGGGCCTCCATCGGGACCGCGGTAAGAAGCCCGAATGATGCGGCAGGTGAGAGGCCGTTTCGCCGGTTGATTTGTTCGATGACATATGCAGGATCATCTGTAGGGTGATTTTCAGAGACAGTATGATTTAAAAGAGTGGTGACGAGTCGGATCCCGCCAGAGATCCCGGTACTGCAGGCATGAAATCTGCCTCTGATGATGAGCGTATCCCGGGTGAGGTGGTACCTCATACCGCTGAATAGCGTTGGCGATCTTTGAGTTCCTGCTGTTTTCCTGCGTTCCAGCCTGATACATCCTGAAGATATCCGGTCACCCGGCTGATCTGAACAACATCATGAGATCCACAATCCGGGCAGATGGACTCACCACAGAGGGGGCAGTACTCTATGGTTGGGTTGATCTCATGCGAGCAGTCACAGTTGTCAAGCGGGCACAAAATTTCAAGATTTTTGTCGCCACAGACCGGGCAGGGTGATTCATCAACGATAAGGTGGCAGGTATGGCATTTGTATCTGCGTTCCCCCACCGGTATTTCGTCTTTTGATGTATATTTCTCAGTGATCTTTCGCTGCTCCTCACTCCATATCATACTCATACATGCTGAATAGAGCGATAAGAAGGTTCTCGACCGGGGTTATCTGTCATTTAATTATCTTGATTTCCTGCTGCGGATATGGCCATACGCCGCTGCTGCCGCTCCTGGATCTGGTGCTTCGTATATGGCTCTCCCTACAATTATGGCATCAACAAGGCCTGCGATTGCCTTGGCGTCTCCTCCTTGAGCCCCGACGCCGGGGGAGAGGATCTTGCGGGAACCGATAATCTCGCGCAAGATCTCTGTCCGGTCCGGTCTGGTTGCGGGAGCAATGATCCCGTCAGCACCGGTCTCGTTAACCATCCTGGCGATACGCTCTGCTATACCATTCTGGAAGAATTCTGCACCCCCCGGGTGACTCATCTCAGCCACGACAAAGCACTCACCGCCATGAGATCTCGCAGCCTCGACGCAGGCGATCACTGAGTCAGGTCCGGGAAACCCGTGGCAGATGATTCCGGAGAATCCCGCCTCAAAGACCTGTTCTGCGATGAGCCGGTTCGTATTAGGGATATCTGCAACTTTGAAGTCTGCAATCAGGGGAAGGCCATACCCGGATAGTTCCCTGGCTATGCCGAGTCCTTCAGCCAGGACCAGGGGATATCCTATCTTGATCCCATCAAGATAGGGCGTTGCGGCGTCACAGATTCGGATCGCATCTGCCTTGGTAGTAGGGTCGAGTGCAAGAATGAGGTCAGTCATGTTATTCGTTCCAGGGTAGCTGCTACCAGGAGGGGGAAGGTTATGGTTGCATCTCCGTACACTGTGACGGTCTCTGCGTCCTCATCCACCTTGCCCCATGAACGAGCTTCGTCCAGGGTTGCTCCTGAAAGACCACCGAGGTCCGGACGGTCACCAGTCAGTTGGACCGCATACGAAAACCCCTTCGGAGTCATGAGCATACTCTGGAGGATAAAATTTTTGGGTACTCCTCCACCGATGAAGAGCGCACCGGCCTTTTCTGCGCCAAAGCAAAGATCAATAATCCGTGACATATCAGCAAAAGCATCAACGGTGACTTTTCGTCCCTGTCTGAAGAGCCAGAACTGAAGGCCGATCATCGAGTCCTGTATAGCCGGACAGAAGACCGGGATATTATGCTTTGCTGCAGTTGCCAGGATCCCTGATGGCAGAGCTCTTCCGATATGGGTCAGGAGATCACTGATCGAGATGACAGCACCAGTTTCAAGAGTTCCAAGGATTCCCTGCATAAACTCTTCAAAACTGATGAATGCATCATTGGGGAGGTACACATCATAGATCCGGTTGATCTCCTCATGTCTGAGTTCCACATCATTGCAGTTCTCAGTTCCCCTGAAATGATGACATCCGATTGCTTCGATGATATCATGAGTGAGGTTTGCCCCGGTTGAGATCAGTGCGTCCACATGGCCGGCGCTGATAAGATCACTAACAATACCGCCCATCCCTGCCGGGACCATTGCCCCGGCAAGGCCAAGAAACCGGGTAGTCTTTGTATCAGAGAGCATTGAGGAGTAGATGGAGGCTGCACGGGAGAGGGCACCTCCGTTATAGGCTCCTGCCTGCTCCATCACGGTCATGAGATCATGCACGGTCATCCCTCGTTTAAGATGAGCCTGCCTGACCGGTATATCGCAGTCCATGCTCACTGGTTAGGCTCTCTCTGACAAGTAACTGATGCAGGATCTCCGGCCCTGACTAATTGTGGTGAAGACCGACTGGTTAGGTATCAGAGAGGAGTACTCCTCCCCGTGCGATATGATCCCGCCCCAGCTCATAGATAAAGACCATAATAGTTTCAGGAGGAACCTGGAGTTCTTCTACCAGGACATCGGTGACCCTCTTTGCAACGGCCCGTTTCTGCTCCGGCGTTCTCCCTTCTGCTAAAGTAATCTGAACTGTTGGCATATTCTCTCACTCAGGTGCACATTGTCTGTTCAAGAACTTCCCGGCAGAATACCTCGCTCAGTTCTCTTCTGGTCTCTGATTATGGGTTTAGCCAGGTGACGTCGCGCACATGGGGGCACTTCATACCATCCTGGCATGAGATCCCTGGGGAGGATAGTTGTACTCGGAAGCTGGGATCGGCTTTTACATCTGCGACATTTGTATCCCTTTCCGGATCCTGCACTCGTCATCTGCTTTGCGCAGGGTTCACATATCGGTGCACATATCTGAATTCTGGGTGCTGCAACGATCAGGCAGATCTTCTCAAGGTTCAGAGCACCGCTCAGATAACTTCCCACGGCAATGATCTGGTCGCCGGGTATGAGGGACCTGATACTATGACGAAACTCCTTTGTGGGTTCAAACGCCATGCAGGTCAGATCACCTGTGTCATCAGTAAGACTGAGTTGTACATGCCCCCCGCGGAGTGTTACGGGATTTGTTTGGATTGTTCCCTGGATTCGGTATGAATGGCCTTCTTTTATCTGGTTTATCGAGGATTCAATGAGATGAGCATCTGTTCCCTGATTTGTCAGCCAGATCTGCCCCCATGTGGGACTTTCTGATCTGATACACGAGGCTGCATGGGCCACTGCAAAGGGGGTATCACCTCTGATGCCGAACAGAACTGGGTCAGGTGTATGGGGGATACATACCGGACACTCACCTGTCCGGTCAACGGTGTCCCAGGTATGGGGGGTTGTTATCTCTTCTGACGTGAAGAGGCTCATCGTGTCGACATATCGTGGAGTTCCAATCCTCTTCTCGTCGCGGTATACCAGAATCTCCCAGGTATGATCAGGAAGAGCACTGGCAATAGCCGCCGTTGCTCCTATCAAGCCTCGACCAAGCTTGTATCCTCTGAAGAACAGAGCGTGTTCGTTCAGAATATCCCGCGCCTCCTCTATGGTACAGATGCCAGAGACTGCCTGCGTATAAAATGCAGCAGGTGGCTGGTGATCCGCAACGACTACACCGGGATGGGTCTTTTCGCAGACAAGGTCTGCATGCCTGCTTACCAGATCGCAGGCAGTATTGAAGGCTATCCCGGGGTCTCCTATTGCACGGATTGCAATTGCGGCATTCCCCCTTGTTCGGTGAGGTATAGTCGGATTAAGGCGGATCAGTCGTGCCTCTTGTATTCGATATCCGATCTTCCTGAGTCTTTTGATTAGCAGAGCACCAAGCCAGGTGGTGCACATCCCTTCAGGTGAGTCAGTATCGTCAAGGCCGATCCAGAATGATGTATCAGTCACTTACATTCCTCTTACTCTGGTTCTGGTATAATGTGACTATTCTGACATAATGCTTGTATAAACACTGCTCATTACCATATTCTTATTAACGCTTTCGTCAAATATGCACTTACCAGAAGATATGACACAGGACCGTCTGCTCAGAAATGTTACCAGCGTGATGATGATGGCAGGCTATGAAGTATCAGAACTCTTTTCAATGCGGCCTAAGAGTTTTGACCTCATCGCGAATAATGGCAGTCAGATAGTGGTCCTGAAGGTGATATCTCATATCGATAGTATAAGTGAGGATAATGCCCGCGATCTTGATCAAATCGCTCAGAATCTTGGTGGTTCTCCTCTGGTGGTGGGAGAGAGGGCTCGTGATGCAGAACTTGAGCGGGGGGCAGTGTATGTGCGATATGGAATATCTGCCATAAATTATCCGACATTGCATGACTTTTTTGTTGATGGATCGCCCCCCCTGATCTATGCCTCTCCCGGGGGTCTGTATGTTAATATTAGCGGCGAAAGACTGCGCGAGCTGCGGGAGACCAATAATCTCTCTCTTGGGGATCTTGGGCAGATTCTTGGCGTATCCAGAAGGACGGTGGCCAAATATGAGGCCGGAATGGGAACGACGATAGAGATCGCTATAAGGATTGAGGAGAAGTTTGACAGCGGGGTTGTAGAGCCGATCGATCTAATGAAGTATGCATCTCATTTTGAAGGAAGCCGTCCGGATCCCTTTGATGTAACTGAAATCCCGATACAGAACTTCATCGAGGAGATGGGTATGCATCTGCAGATGATGAATCGTGCGCCCTTTCAGGCACTGATCACGTATGAAGAGCATACCATCCTTACCGGGTATGGAAGGTCTCAAAAGGTGTCAAGGCGCGCAAACATTATCGGCAATATTTCCCAGGTGACCCGGTCGTATGCGATGTGTATCATGACTGATGATCAGCGCCAGAGACGGATAGGCAGGACACTCATGCTGGGTGAAGAGTCCCTTCTTGCCATGGAGGAGCCCGATGACCTCCTGAATCTCATCACCAACTGATAATATTATATAGAACCACTAAACAACCTATATCCCACACGTGGAGATTTCTTATGTCAACACAACTAGGTGGACAGCCAATACTCATTCTTAAGGAAGGAAGTTCCCGCACCCGCGGGCGCGACGCACAGGGCATGAACATCGCCGCAGCAAAGGCAGTTGCCAACGCGGTTCGGACTACTCTCGGTCCAAAGGGCATGGATAAGATGCTCGTCGACACCATTGGTGATGTAGTGATTACCAATGATGGCGTCACTATTCTCAAAGAGATGGACATTGAGCACCCGGCCGCAAAGATGATGGTCGAAGTTGCCAAGACCCAGGATGATGAGGTCGGTGACGGAACTACCACCGCTGTTGTCATCGCTGGTGAACTCCTCAAGCGTTCAGAAGAACTCCTTGAGCAGGACGTCCACCCGACGGTCATTGCTCACGGGTACCGGATGGCTGCAGAGAAGGCCCAGCAAATTCTCAAGAGCATTGCAATCGACGTCAAACCAAAGGATATCAAGATCCTCAAGAAGATCGCCGAGACAGCAATGACCGGTAAGGGTGCAGAGTCCTCAAAGGATAAACTCTGTGATCTTGTCGTTAAGGCAGTCACTATGGTGGCAGAGGACGATGGTTCAGTCGACACCGAGAACATCAAAGTTGAGAAGAAGGTTGGTGGGTCTATTGAAGACTCAGAGATTATCATCGGCATGGTAATCGACAAGGAACGTGTCCACCCCGGCATGCCTGACAAGGTTGCGAACGCAAAAATCCTGCTGCTCAACGCAGCAATCGAGTTCAAGAAGACCGAAGTCGATGCAGAGATCAACATCACCAGCCCTGACCAGCTCCAGGCATTCCTCGATGAGGAAGAGCGGATGATCAAGGGGATTGTTGACAAGGTCATCAAGAGCGGTGCAAAAGTTGTCTTCTGTCAGAAGGGAATTGACGACATCGCCCAGCACTACCTCTCCAAGGCCGGTGTACTTGCAGTCCGCCGTGTTAAAAAGAGTGATATGGAGAAGCTTGCCCGTGCAACCGGTGCAGAAATCGTCTCCAGTATCGATGCAATTGCGGACTCAGAACTTGGCCATGCAGGTAAGGTTGAGGAGCGTAAAATCTCAGGCGAAGAGATGATCTTTGTTGAGGAGTGCAAGAACCCTAAGGCAGTCTCTATCATCATCCGTGGTGGAACTGAGCATGTCGTAGCAGAACTCGAGCGTGCATTTGAGGATGCAATCCGGGTCGTTGCCGTAGTTCTTGAGGACAAGAAGTGTGTAGCCGGTGGCGGTGCACCTGAGACCGAGCTCTCTCTCAGACTTCGCGAGTATGCAGCAACTGTCGGTGGCCGTGCACAACTTGCCATTGAAGCATTTGCAGCAGCCCTTGAGATCATCCCACGGACCCTTGCAGAGAATGCAGGACTTGACCCCATCGACATGCTGGTTGCACTCCGTGCAGCACATGAGAAGGGTCAGAAGACTGTTGGTCTGAATGTGTTTGAGGCAAAGCCTGCAGACATGCTTAAGGAAGGCGTAGTTGAGCCTCTCCGTGTAAAGACTCAGGCAATTGCAAGTGCAGCAGAAGCAGCGGTTATGATCCTCAGGATCGATGATATCATCGCATCCGCCAAGTCAGCCGGACCAGCCATGCCACCAGGTGGTATGGATGAGATGGGTGGAATGGGCGGCATGGGTGGAATGGGCGGCATGGGGATGTAAGATCCCCTGACCAAACCTCTTTTAGCCCATAATAATTATTTAAACCCCTAATCGGGTTTTTACCAAAAAAAAGAGTTATTCTGCTCTGGATGCAGGTGATTCGATGGTACGGGTAAGTATCTTTTGCAGATCTATCCAGATGATAAGTCGCTTCTCCTGATCCTGTATTTTATTATCAGATTCAATTTTTAAACTGTCATCTTCTGACAATTTGATGATGCCATGAACGAAATCGGTGAGTTCTGAGTTCACTCCTTTCACATTTGTGTCGATATCCTGTTCATCTACAGTAAGAACACTGTGCACTTCATCAACGATGATTCCGACACTGGTATTCTCAAATGCTTCAGGTATCAGGACGATAATCTTCTGTTCTTCCCGTTTCAGGGCCGGCCGTATCCCTAGGAGATTGTGGATATTTATGATGGTGGTAATCTCTCCCCGCAGGTTGAGCAGTCCGTTTACGTGTGCAGGGGCTCTGGGTATCGGGGTGATGGGAAGCATCTCGACGATCTCCCGGGCGATCTGAATATCCATGGCATAGGACTCTCCCCCCAGGTCAAATTCAAGAATCTCGACAGCCATATCCGTATGAGTGTGTACTCAGTACGAAGGTTTGAATCTTTGGAATCGATATGCCGATGAAAAAAGTCTGTTCATTGCGTAATCAGGGAATGTGGAGGTGCAGGAGAATAACACCTGCTATATATTATGTAACCCCCCCGGATTTTTTTGCCTGATATGTCCACACTAGGATCCCTGACAAGTACACATCCTCCAGTTTAAAATTTAAAAGTAGCGACTCTCCCAAAAAAAAATCATCGATACCTTCTGTATGATGAATACTGAAGGGGGAAAACCACGGGTAATTCTTCTTGATTCTCCTCTCAAGGTA
>DATMXW010000031.1:0-53375 GCA_035561295.1 Methanospirillum sp.
AAAATTGAAAGGATTGGAATAGCCAAGATTCTCCAGTTTCTGTCCAGAGGAGCTGAGTTAATTGTTCAAGAGGAGGGTAAGGAGATTATGCGAATTAATGGTTCGAGTCAACTAACTTGATGTTGATTTTCATGGGAAATATAGATATGGCTGATTACATGCAGGGGGCAAGGGATGTATTCATCGTCACTCATCCGAACACATGTTCTTAATTGAGCAATTATATTCTCCTCACATGTCCGGGTCAGAATGTTTGAGCGAAACATATCATCAGAGGATATATTGCTGATCCTGACAGATGGAGAAATCATTGAAGAGTATGGGGATGATGTCCCGTGCCCGTCGCTCCTCATGCTGGGATATTTACGAGGATTAGCGATTCATGTGGTTGTTGCATGTTGCGAAGACCACATCAAAATAATTACTGTATATCAACCGGATGACCGGTGGAACAATGATCGAGTCAGGAGTGAAAGAATATGAAACCTGGAGCATGTCAGTTCTGTAAGGGTGAGATGAAAGAAGGGAAAACTGAATTCATGGCACGAATTCATGATCAAGTCATTGTGATAAAAGATATTCCGGCTTGGGTTTGTGAGCGATGCGGGGAGTCATGGTTCTCCTTTGAAGCTTCAGAGAAGATCGATAAGGTTATGCATGAAGTTCACGCGGGGAAAATATGTGTTCGACCTCTTGCTGCGGGTGAGATAGAGCTACCAGCATGAAATGGTTTGATTGGGGTAAAATACCGGATTCTTCCCAAGAACTTTAGTACAACGATCACGGATCACCACAGGAGAAACGATCGGCCAAAATTTTCCCGATGGGTTCTTAACTACTTCTAACATCTTTAAGAACACCAATAAGATTGAAGCGGTTTAACATTGCTAAACCTCAGCTCCTGGTTCTTGTCTTCTCGTTGCACCGACGAATTTTCCCAGTGTTTTCCATCTCATATCCACCGAGATGGATAAGAACCTCCTTAAATTTTTGAGACCCTATCATATCAGCGATTGTTCTGATACGGGCATCCTCTTCATACATCTGCCGTGTGGTGACGAGTTCATACCGCTCGAGACCTACCGGAATGAACGGGAGGGAAAATGCATGAGCTGCTCCGTATATCGTCATCCCAAGATCTGCATCTCCGTTCTGAACTGCGAGACAGACCCCGTGATGAGTGGGAACCTCCTGGTCATAACCGGTAATATCTTCTGGGGAAATTCCTTTTTGGGCAAGGAGATGATCCAGGAATATCCGCGTCCCGGAACCAATTTGGCGGTTAATAAACCGATAACTGGTAATAGCATCAAATCCAAGAACCTCCCGGGATACGATGCCTTGTATACGCTCGGCCACACAAATCAGTATTATTTCTTTATTTGGGAGATGCCTCTCCAGATGAGGAATATTATACACACCATCATCAGCCAGCAGATGCATCGGAGCGAGATGACAATTCCCTCGTTTCAGTGCTAATAATCCCCCCATACTCCCAACATGCGATGAGGTAAGAAAAATCCCTTCTTCCCGAACGAGATCAGCTAAATAATCAATAGTCGGATCATGACTACCCGTTATCAACACCATTTGTTCAGCAGTACTTCTTCGTACCGTCAAAGCTGCAGTCGCGATGGCCCCCGCCTTTATTTGAGCCTGATCTGCAGGTATCTTCAAATACGAATTTGACCTGACCATGCTCATCTGAATTCCGGGACGACGGGGGAGGGGTACAGCAACCCATCTGTCCTGAATTTTTCCTACCGCTGCAAGAACAAATTCATCAGTCCCATGAGAAGATTGAACTGTACTGGTGAGGTGGACGGGGATGGATTCGGATTCAGGTATGATAAACCCATACCACCCAAGAAGAGGCAGAACGATCTCACGAAGGATGGTATAACACGCAACAGGATACCCAGGGATACCTAGAACCGGTTTGTTATTGATATCACCAAGTATTACCGGTTTGCCCGGTTTAATCGCTATGCCCCGGACACAAACGACTCCAAGATCTGCAATTATTTGTGCAGTGTAGTCCTTTGTTCCTTTGGAAGAACCAGCTGAGATGAGAACAATATCATGGTCCTCTATTGCCTGCTCAACCATCATCCGGATCTGTTCCTGATCATCAGGTACGATCGGAAAAAGGGTTGCTGAGGCACCAGCGGCGGTAATAAGGGCTGCCGCCACGTGCATATTACTCTCGATAACCTGCCCTGGAGAAGGAATAGATCCAACCGGGATGATCTCACTTCCGGTCGAGATGAGTGCGACCTTCAGATCTAGCACGGGCACTTCAGAGATTCCATAACTTGCCATAGCACCGATATCGACAGCACGAATCTGGCTAAGGCGGGGGATGACCATCTCAGCTCTTGCAATATCTTCACCAACCGGCCTGATGTGCTGCCAGGGATGTGTAGAGGACCGAATCGTATATAGGCCATCCTGCTCCTCAACATCCTCAATCATAATTACCGCATCAAATCCATCAGGAATGACATTACCCGTGTTTATCCGCACAATATCAGATAGAGTAACCGGCCGCTGATCGGTTGCTCCAATCGTATCTACGGCTTTTACTGCAATTCCATCCATTGCAGACAGGTGGGCAACGGGAATGGTCTGGGGTGAAATTATTGCCTCTGCGGTGATCTTTCCAAAAGAATTTTGCACCGGTACTGAGGTAATCCGTGGAGAACATCTGAACCGTTCACGCAATTGACGAAGTGCATCATCTAATGAAGTAAGCTTGAGATACCCCATGTCTTCTTTGCCTTTTCTTACCATATGATCACTCCAATTATTTCTTCTGCTTCAGATCCTTCGACCTTCACATTGTCTCGTTTCGAATGGGAGAGGACCAAAAACTTCAGTCATGAATCTGACCGGCGAGATGAAATTCAGATTTACAACGGAGATCTGACAATGTTTAAGATTCCTTCTGATAATATTCTATCAATGAACTGTTCAGTATAAAAAATGCTAACGATGTGAGGTCTTTTTCGGGATCGTCAGAGTTAATCCTATTGAGATCCTACATAAATTCATTATTTCATCATCCCGATACAGTTTATTGATCATCTTACTCTTCTTTTTTATTCCTATTCTCCCCGATCCCATTTCTGCTGGACCCATTGGAAGCACCACACTCTGCACCCCGGAGCCGGGAACATTCTGGCATGGTGCGTTTGCTCCAGAGCGGTATCACCGGTCAGAGATGGACGTGACCAATGCCAGTATCGCAACATTTAATCGTGCATCTGGAAATAATGTAAATATTGCTGCATTTTCACATGAATGGGGGATAAATCGTTCATTTCCTACAGATCAGTTTACCGTGATTCATGATACCGGGGCAGTTCCCTGGATAAGGCTAATGCTGAGGTCTGATATAGGTCAGTACCGTCCTGAACCGATCTTTACCCTGAACAGGATCAGGGATGGTGTGTTTGATGATGAACTGAGATCCTGGGCCCGGCATGCCCGCGATCTTGGATACCCGGTGATAATTGAGTACGGCACCGAGGTGAATGGAAAGTGGTTCTCCTGGAATGGGTACTGGACCGGGGAAAACGGAGCCGATATTTTTCGCGAGACATACCAACATATTATCAGGATTATGAAGGATGAAGGGGCTCATAACCTGATCTGGGTGTACCATGTGAACTGGAACAACAACCCTGATGAGCCCTGGAACACGTATGCTGCGTACTATCCGGGTGATGAATATATTGATATGCTAGCGGTTTCAGCCTATGGCGCCCTCTCACCTGATGCAACCGGTGTGCTACCATTTGCCGATATGATTGATATCGCATATGGGGAATTATCAGATCTGAACCCCGAAAAACCGATCATCATCGCTGAAACAGGAACTGACCTCAAAAGCCGAACAACCCCGGCAGATAACTGGGTGGAGCAGGCATTAAGGAACCTGACATCCGAGAAGTGGCCGAGAATTATCGGATTTGTCTGGTGGAATGCCAATTGGCCGAATGATAATAATCCAGCCCATAATACTACCATGCGAATAGAAGAAGATAACAAAATTGGAATGCTCTTTCAGAAAACTATCGGGGGAGATGATCGATTTATACGCAAATTACGGGACAATTGTTGACATATGGGGTAATTTCGTCCCAGCACCAGAGTGTCTCTCCATTCGCTAACGCCACATATGTTCATATTCTATCCTAATCCATAAGAGTAACAACATAGAGACCATGGATGGTTGACACAATAGTGGGATGATCCTACAAAGATATGCAGGGGAAGGCATAATCACAATTTTTAAAATGAGCTGACCATACTCGGGTGTGAATGATACATATATTGTACGTTGATGATGAACCGATTCTACTTGACTTTGGAAAAGAATTCCTGGAACGGGATCCAGATCTCATTGTTGACACGACCCCCTCTGCATATGATGCCCTTCTGCTCCTGAAACAGAACCATTATGATGTAGTGGTATCTGATTACCTGATGCCTGAGATGGATGGGATCTCATTTCTCAAAGAGGTTCGGACTCTGAGTAAGAAGATCCCTTTCATCTTCTTTACAGGAAGGGGAAATGAATCCATGGTCATTCAGGCCATCAATAATGGTGCAGACTTTTTTTTAACCAAGGATCCTGAACCAGTCCAAAAACTTATCGAACTCTCTCAGGCGATCAAACAAGGTGCTGCCCGGTACCAGGCTGAACAACTCTTCAGAAAAAGTGAAGAGAAACTCAGGACCATTGCTGATTATACCTATGATTGGGAATACTGGCTTGATCAGAATGGGACCCTGCTCTACATATCACCTTCCTGCGCCCGGATATCCGGATATACTCCTGAAGAATTTTATCAGGATCCAAATCTGTTGAATTCAATCATCTTTGAAGAGGATCAAGAACTCTGGAAGGAACATTATGATTGTCCTGGATCAGAATCCGGAGTTTCTTCTATAGAGTTCCGAATAGTAACCAAAGAGGATGGCATCAGGTGGATAAACCATGGATGTCAGCCAGTGTATGGTGCAGAGGGAATCCCGCTGGGCAGACGGGTTAGTAACCGTGATATCTCTGCAATGAAAAAAGCCCAGGGTGAACTTGAAGCGAGTGAAGCAAGATACCGGGGAATAATCGAGAATAGTGCAGCAGGGGTAGTATATACTAACATCTCAGGACAGTATCTCTTTGCGAATGAGGCCTTTCTCTCCCTCCTCGGGTACACGCTGGATGAACTGAAAAAACTGACAATAGATGACATCACCTTTTCAGGAGATAAGAAGCTTGAGTTCCCTCTTCGTGAGGAACTTATCAGAGGTGAGCGGTCTGTATTTCGGATGAATAAACGGTATCTGACCAAAGATTCAAGGCTTATCTGGGTTGATATATCGGTTTCAATCATCAGGGATTTGAGAGGGGAGCCCACACATTTCATCGGTATAGTTCTTGATATATCTCTACAGAAGCGGGCAGAGAAGAAACTTATTGAGAGCGAACGTCAGGCACAGGCTCTTATCACCTATTCACCAGTAGGAATTGCGATAGTCCTGAAAGGCCAGATCCAGTATGTTAACAAAGAACTGCTTAGGATGTTTAAATATGGATCAGCCATTGATCTGTTGGGAACCCCGGTCATCAATCTGATCGACGCATCAGAGCGGGACAAAGTTCTGGTTTTTAACTGGAAACGATCTCTGGATGAGATCCAGATAGATTCATTGGAAACTTATGGGAAACGGAGCGATAATACCTCATTTCCACTTTTAATCTCAACATCAGTTATCGAACAAGCAGAGGGTATGAACACGATTGCCTTTTTTCAGGATATCAGTACCCGGAAACAGGCAGAGCTGGATATCAGGGCAAGCGAGGAGAAATACCGATTCATCTCTGAAAATACCGGGGATGTGATATCGCTCTATGATGCTCACACACTCAGGTACACCTATGTTAGTCCATCTGTCGTTGAACAACTGGGATTCACCCCTGATGAGATGATTTCCCGATCCTTATCCGAATTTATACCGGTTGCCTACACCAGCCAGATCAGAGAATTGCTCTATTCGTGGATCGAAGCGTATCGTAAGGGTGATGAGTCGACACGATACCAGATTATCGAGGCTGAAGCATTTCGCAAGGATGGATCCACTATCCCTACTGAAGCCGTGACAACCCTTCTATCTGATAATGAGAGAAATGTCACTTCTGTACTAAGTGTAACCCGTGACATATCTGCAAGAAAAGATGCTGAACAGACACTCAGGCGTTCAAAGGCAGCTCTCAGAACTGTTCTTGACAGTATGAATGAAGCGGTTTTTATTCACGACACTACCGGACAGATTCTGGATTATAATGCCCAAATGCTAAAAATGTTCAGAATACCTGATCCAGAACTGGCAAAGACCTGGAGTTTTTCCAAGGATTATTCAGCATCAGACAATACCATAGGCCTGCTCCCGAAGATCTGGTGGGATGTCATTGAAGGAAAAAGCCAGTTTTTTGAGTGGAGATCCCGCAGACCATCTGATGGTTCTCTATTCGATGCTGAGGTCTACATGACCAGAATCGATCTCCCCCAGGGCCCTGCAGTCCTCACCTCTGTGAATGATATTTCTGAAAGGAAACAGGCACAGTCTGCCCTTGAGCAGGTGAACAAAAAACTGAATCTGCTCTCTTCGATCACCAGGCACGATATCCTTAACAGTCTGACTGCGATGATAGGGTACCTGGGATTTGTAAAAGAGATCGCCCCTGAAGGAAAAGTTGCTACTCTGATCATGAAGATAGATTCGCTGGCCCAGACCATCAGAAATCAGATTGGGTTCACCCGGGACTACCAGGATCTGGGTATACACGCTGCAACATGGCAGGATGTAGACAGATTGATCAAGATTGTGTCACTCATCAAGCCAGGGAATATGACTATCACATCAGATCTGTCAGGTCTGTCAGTGTTTGCTGATCCTCTTCTTGAGAAGGTGATCTACAATCTGCTTGATAATGCTATCAGGCATGGGGAGTGGGTGACTGAAATCAGGAATCATTGGTACAGGGATGGGGCAGGGATCGTCTGGGTATTTGAAGATAATGGAGCAGGGGTTCCTGCCGCGATGAAAGAACGAATTTTTCGACAGGGTGTCGGGAAGAACACCGGACTTGGATTATTCCTGGTCAGAGAGATCCTCTCGATCACTGGAATGACGATCAGGGAGACTGGTGTTCAAGGAGAAGGGGCACGGTTTGAGATCCTGGTACCTGAGGGAGGGTTTCGGATAATATAAGTAGTGATAGAGGATCCTCTGTTACGAGGTACTTGTCTTATGTGGCAGGGTGTCAGAACCGGGAGATCCATACCCGGGTTAGGATAAGGTTATTATTTTTCTTCAATATATGGGGATATTACGATTATTTCATCATAAAAACTCTGTTTTTTCTCGATTATCGTGGTGGTGCGTTTTATGATGGCAATAAGACCACTCTTTTTGGCATTATAATCCTCTTCAGTTATCAGCTGCAGCGAATAGTGTTTTTCTACTTTTTCTAGTTTACCCTCTGCCTCGGCCTTTTCTGTCCTCATAGCAGTCAGCTCATCGGTCAGTTCATTCTTCAGATCAAGATATTCACGACTCCTGCTCATAATTTTCGCTTTCAATGAGGTGATCTTGGTTTCATGGTCTGATTTGAGCATAGCATAATCTTCTTGATCTATCTGCCCATCAGAAAAACTCTTTTCAACATTGGCAAGCAGGTTCTGATATTTTTCAAGCTCCTCCTCGACTACAAGCACCTCATTGACAAAATCAGGTCGTGGGGGAATTGGGGCATCTTCAGCCGCACCGGAGAGGCTATGTTTTACCTTGTCAATAAAACTCATATACAAGACTGGTTATCGTGCATTAAATACTCTTGTATCGATGAGAATGCATTCGGGAGCCATCTTCATCCCCAATTATTCTGCATGAAAGGCTTCATTTTAATAAACCCCGGCTTCCAATGTATTCTCATATGAATTACAGGGGCAAAATGCTGTATTGTCGCCGGTCAGGAGCCATTATCCTGGTTATCTCTCTCTGCTTGCTTTGCTCTGCAGAGTGGGTATCTGCGGATACCTGTGCGGGATGTCTGACAACTAACAATATCTCCATCAATGGGTTCAATCTGGAAGATATCAAAGATTCGAATCTCTCAGCCTTCAGGCAGATGGATCCTCGGGATATAGGCCGGGCTATGGATATCAGTGGATATAATCTATCAGAAGGTGGCGGAAGTTCTCCTTTTTCTGATGTTATCGATCTGAACCAGACTGATCAGGAGGCTGCGGTGATGAGCATGACTCTGAAGGTGATTCTAGCCCTACAGGAGGCCAGCAAAAACCTGCCCAGATTCAGTCCTCCTGATGAATTCTCCCGGATACCACCAGAAAATTTTAGCCTTCTCTCAAATTTATCCTACATCCCCTCAGAGTGGGATCAGACCGGTGGCAGCGATGAGCATTGCGGGAACTGCTGGGTCTGGGCTGATACGGGCGCACTCCAGTTGGATATGGCCTATCAGAAGGGTATCAAAGATCGGTTATCAGTCCAGTATTTTGTCTCAAATTATCATAACGGAACGGGTATATGGGCGTGCTGCGGTGGATCTCCAGTCTGGTTCGCCGATTTTTATGATCAGAAAAAGATGGCAATCCCCTGGAACAATACAAATGCAGAGTTCCAGGATGCCACAACAATGTGCGAGAAAGGGGAGTCTTCAAAGGTTCCCGGAGATCTCATCAGTACCGAGCCAGCCTATCCGATTGACCATATAGAAGCTCATATCATCCCAACCATATCAGAAGAAGAAGAACACCAGATCACGAATTCCTCTGCCATCCAGGCTATAAAGGCAGCACTCCGGACTGGCAAGGGTGTGCTCTTCCTCTATACTCCCGATGATTGGGATCCCTTCATGGAATTCTGGAATAATCTATCAGAGAATGCGGTATTTACTCCAACCCCCGGTCCTTCGTATGCTGAGGGAAAAAGCCCGGGTGGACATGTAGTGCTGGTTGTCGGGTATAATGATACAGATCCGAAAAATCGTTACTGGATCGTCCTCAATAGTTGGGGAGGACCCAAAAACAGGCCGAACGGCCTCTTCCGGATGACCATGGATCTGGATTATTCATATCAGTACAAGGAGGGTGTCCATGCCTACGAGTGGTCGGTTCTCAATGTCACCTATCCGGAGACATTTCCCACGGCCCCTCTGGGCCAGTAACTCATTTTTCATAAAGAGACCGATGGAATGGTTTGATATCCGGTAATTTTAAAAAAAAGTGAACCATAAGGTAAATTGGGTCAGATCAGATCGTAAACTTCTGAATCTCTCTCTGCAGATCAGTCACAACCCCGTTAACACTCTCAACCGCCCGACGGATCTGATCCACGGCAGCTGATGACTCTTCGGATATAGCAGCACTTGATATTGCATTCTCAGCAGTCTGTTTAATCATCGCTGAAACCTCATGGATACTTGCCGTGATCTCCTCAACAGCCGCCGCCTGCTCTTCTGATGCTGCAGCAACCTCTGCTACATTCTGGGCGATATTGGCGAGCATCTCAACTATCCGGGTGAATATGCCGAGTGTTCTGCTCACGGCAGTATACCCTGACTCAACCTGATGGTTCGCATTCTCCATCAACTGATTTGCCTTTGCCGACTCTTTCTGCAGATTCAGGATCATCTGCTCTATCCGCTCTGCCGAGGTATGACTCTCAAAGGCGAGCTCTTTTACTTCACCTGCCACTACAGCAAATCCACGTCCGGCCTCTCCTGCCCGTGCCGCCTCTATGGCTGCATTCAGGGCAAGAAGGTTGGTCTCATCTGATATTGCAGTGATCATGGCAACAACCGTGTTGATCTGATCCATCTGTTCCTTGATCGTGATGATCATCTGGTTGAGATCCCCGGTTGCCGTACGGATCCCCTCCATACCGTCCTCTGCAACCTTTGCAAGGCCCTGCCCCTCGGTTGAAAGAGTGTTTCCCTCCTCTGCAAGTCTTGAGACCTGTTCAGTCTTTAAGGATACATCAGATACGGTGACTGAGAGATCCTCCATGGCTTTGAGGACCTGATCAGCCCCGGCACTTCCCCGATCAGCATGATGGGAGACTGCTTCAGCGTGAGTTGCCACCTCTGCAGCTCCATTGGCAACCTCATCTGCTGATGCCTGTGTCTCCTCTGCACCGGCAACGAGTTCAGTCATTCTAGTCTGAATAACCCGAATCGTATCGGAGACCTGGACTCCAATCGAATCCATCGCATCGCGGAATACAATAAAATCCCCTGCAACCTGGGTTTCAGTGCTAAATCGTGCACTGAAGTTGTTCTGCCCATACTCTCCGGCGAGTCGCATAGCCTCATTTACCGGGCTTATCACATTGTCAAGAGTCTCATTCACGCCGGCGATAATCTTTCTAAACTCACCCGAGAATCGATCTGCCTCTCCGCGAACTGCCAGGTTTCCTGCCGCTGCCTGCTCGGAGAGGTGGTTCATAGTTGAGGTGACTGCAGAGATCTCCTCCTTCATCCTGACCATTGATTTACCGAGCAGATCCTGGTCACTCACAATCGGAATCATGAAGGCAAAGTTCCCCTGGGCAATCTGCTCTGCTGCACCGGTCTTGTCAAGCAAACTGGCATTCATTGCCCTGAATGCATCAGCGAGCCGGCCCACCTCATCACGTTGGTGTATCTCAACGTTGGCACTGAGGTCTCCTTCAGCAACAGCATGGGCGAGACTGGTTATCTCCTCAATAGGGCGTGAGATTGACCGTGCAACCAGGAAGAGAACTCCCAATCCCAGTGCGGAGATCAGGATACCGATAATAATAAGAGTGGCGGTCTGAGCGGTTGCTTCAGCGGTAACAATATCACGGGGGGCATAGGCAACAACTGCCCAAGGTGTCTTTGAGGTTCCTACCATTACCGGGACGATCGCCCCGATATATCCATTCGCGTCAAATGAAGTTGCAGAGTTCTTTTTAATAACGTCAGAGATCAGGGTTGAATCAAGGTTCAGGAGTGGGGCAACCTCTTTTAAATCTTTTCCAGCAACATCTTCGGTCCCGGTCACTCCGGCTGCCATCCCGGCATTACTCACCACAAGTACCTTACCGGTCCCGCCATAGATCGATATGGCATCCACGATCTTCTCAATATCACTTAAGGTGACATCAACTCCCACTATCCCGGCAAATTTCCCATCACGGATAATTGGTGTTGCAACTGAAGTCATGAGCACAGGTGATCCCTGCATCGTCTCAATATATGGTTCAGTCAGAACCCCATTCATCGTTTTCTTTGGAATCTCATAGTAATCGGTTGGGTCACGGGATGTATCATCATACATCTTCCTGATCAGGCTTCCGCCAGCATCCCGGTACCAGTAAATCCTGAGCCTACCTGTCTTGTCATATCCATCCTTGAGAACCAGTTCAGCATCTCTGTTATCAAATGCCCCTGGCTCCCAGATTGTATATATCCCATTATAAAGGGCACGATCTTTGAGGATTCCCTGCATCATCAGTACTACGTCGTCTCTTGGGAATTGTGAATTCTCATCACGGATCCCGGAAAGAACAGCACCTGCTGCTGATGCGGTCACATATGGCTCTTCAAGAACAGCATCAACAAGTCCGGCTTCGCGTTCTGCAATACTAAAAAGGCCGTCTTTGGCGTTCTTCACAGCAGAAGTATTCAGGGATACTGCAGCATAGGAGATGATTGCTATCGCAACGAGCAAGAGAGCGACCCCTCCGAAGAAGAGGATCTTCTGTTTAATGGATCCAAAATCTGTCAAACCTGATATATTCATACCCTGGCTCCCGCCCTCCCTCTCCCTGGTGTAGAGTGCTCATCCCGGGATTTGGAAGACAACTCAATCGGATAATTCTCATCTCTTATTCTTATTAAATCTCCTGTCTGCCATTGAAAAATAAAATCACATATTATTAGTCACTTCACAGGGAAAAGCGGCTGATATATCATCAGGTCTCCCGATTATCATCACATGATCACCATCATGGATCACCTCGTCGCCCCCGGGACTGATGATCATCGAAGTACCCCGGCGAATAGCGACTACAGATATCTGAAATCTGCTACGCAGTCTACTTTCAGCGAGTGAGACTCCAGAATTGCATGACCGACTGGTAATACGGATCGTCCTGAGCTCAACTTCTGGGACAAGGAGTCTGAGGTCATCAAAAGTAAGGGGGCTGGTGCCAGGACTTCGTAGCATGCGATACCCGTCTGTCCGGATCTCCCTGACCAGCCGGTCAATTTCATCCGCTGGTATCAGATACTTATGCAAAATTCGGGTAAAAATCTCGATAGATGTCTCAAATTCCTCGGGGATGACCTCATCAGCTCCTAGTTCAAGAAGGGTTGCAACCTCTCCTACGAACCGGGTTCTGACAATGATATACAAGTTGGGATTAATATTTCGTGATAGTTGCACTATCTGTTGTATGGTAAAGGGATCACTGGACACCACAACCAGTACTCGTGCCTCCCTGACTCCTGCCTTAATCAGAACATCAGGCTGCGCTGCATCGCCGTACATGATCAACTCTCCGGTTTTTCTTTCAGAGCGTACAGTATCAGGGTTCATCTCAATGATCCGGTACGGGACTCCGGCAACTCTTGCAGATCTCGCGACATTTCTTCCATTGAGCCCGAACCCTACAATGATAATATGATCTTTGAGTTCTGTAGAATCCAGGCGCTCTTCTGCAATCCATCTCCCATCTGGAAATATTCTCCTGACTGGAGCACTCAAAGACGGAGATAACCTCCCTGATAACGCGATAAGCAAGGGTGCAATTCCCATCGTCACTATTGCAGTATCCAGAAACAACTGGAAGAGATCAGTAGTGAGTATCCCTAAAGAACTGCCAGTTGTGGCGAGAATGAATGAGAACTCTCCGATCTGGCATAGGCATAATCCAGTGAGGACCGATGAACGGGCTGACAGACCTGATGCAAGCGCAGCAAGGGTTGCGATCAGGTATTTGATCCCGATGATCAGGATTACCAGCGCCACAACCTCTATTGGGTGGGAGAGGAGGTAGGAGATATCAAAGAGCATCCCGATCGAGATGAAGAAGAAACTGGCAAAGAGATCCCTGAACGGGATGATATTATACATCGCATGCATTGAGTACTCAGACTCAGAGATGATAAGGCCGGCAAGAAAGGCGCCAAGTGCCATCGAGAGTCCAATCTCTGCGGTAAGGTAGGCAACCAGAAGACAGGTCGCAATCACGATGAAGAGGAACATCTCTCTGCTCTTCAATCTGGCAGCATAATTGAGCATTGCCGGGATGAGATATCTTGATGAGATGTATACAACTCCGATTATCAATACACCCCCGAGGAGCAGGCGGATAAATGAGGGAGAATCGGAGGCATCTCCAGCAAGGACAGGCGTTATCATCATCATGAGGATGACGATCAGATCCTGAAAAATGAGAATTCCAAGCGCTGCCCGCCCGTGTGGACTATCAACCTCATGCCGGTCAGCAAGCACCTTCATCACAATTGCTGTTGAGGAGAGGGAGATGAGCATCCCGGCAAAGATAGCATGGGTACTATCCCACCCCAGCATCATCGCCATGGCCGTGCAGACAAAAATTGTTGCAAGAACCTGAACCCCTCCGCCGATGAGAACAAATTTTCGGCTCTTGAGGATATGGGAGAGTGAGAACTCGAGCCCAATGGTAAAGAGAAGGAAGACAACTCCAAGTTCTGCAAAGAATCCTATTGATTCCTGATTATGAATGAGTCCAAGGCCCGAAGGCCCGACAATAATGCCAGTTAAGAGAAATCCAATTACAGAAGGTAGTTTGAACCGGTGCAGGACAATCAGAAGGAAGACCGATAATAGAAATATGACGACAATGTCGGTAAATAATGATGTATAAGCACCTTCCATGATCTGACCAATAATGTAATATATCATTCATCGGTCTTCCTATACGGTCTTTTTTCTTACCCTGGTAGTATCGTTGGAGTTATTATGATACAGAACAGAGGTTCTATCTGCGAGTACCGATAGATTCCAGGCCGATGACAATGATGATAGCAGGAGTTGCAGATATCGGGGGCACAAATACCCGGGTGGCTTTGGTAGATGAATATGGATCTATCCTTAAAGGGGACCGGTTTCCGACTCCTGCAGGGGAGGATCCACTCTCGATTTCTGCCGCAGTCTCCTCATCGCTTCGGCGAATCATTAGTGAGTCAGGCTTACCCTTTCCGGCGGTCATAGGCGTGAGTGTGGCAGGACCGGTCGATCTCGTAGCAGGAGTAATCCATAACCCACCCAATATGCCCTTTGGCATTGTTCCCATTGTGGGCCCTCTTCAGCATACATTCGGGTGTCCGGTTGAGATGGTGAACGACTGTCTTGCAGCGGTACGCGGAGAAGCCTGGGTCGGCGCCGGAAAAGCCTACCGTCACATGATCTATATTACAATATCAACCGGTATCGGGGGAGGTGTCTGGTCTGATGGTCATGCCCTCACCGGACGGGGAGGAAATGCAGCCGAGATTGGGCATCTTCCAGTCGATACTACTTATCTCATCCCATGCTCCTGTGAACGGATCGGCCATTGGGAGGGGTATGCGTCAGGTGAGGGTATCCCTGGTTTTTTTAAAAAATGGTGCCAGGTTCATCAGAAGAATCCTGACTTCCCCTCTGGTTCAGCAGCTGAAATAATCTCTGCTGCTGAAGTAGGAAAAAAAATAGCCTTGCAGTTTCTCCGGGAGTTAGCCAAAATTAACTCACGAGGTCTCTCAGCAGTGGTGGTGGCGTATGATCCTGAGATCATCATTCTTGACGGCCCGGTTGTCACTGATCATCAGGATCTGATTTTGACCCCCGCAATCAACCTGATGGATGATTATCTCCCTCTCCCGGTTATCAAAATAAGTCCGCTTCAGGGGAATGCTCCACTCATTGGCGCTGCAGCAGCTGCAATGAAGATAACCCCGGGAGCAGAATCATGATTCCAGGGTTCAGGTATAAGGTATTGAGCATTTTGTTTACCCTTCTCATTGCCTGTTGTCTGACCGGAGCTGACACCGGTGATGATGCAATGATGAAAAAAACTCAGGCTCTGGTTCTGGTATATATGGTTGGGAGTGATCTCGAATCTGGTTCTCAGGCTGCAACCGATGATATCAGAGAGATGATCACCGGTTATGGGACAGGTTCTGCAGAAAAAGTTGATATTCTTGTGGCCTATGGAGGTTCTGCTCTGTCTGGCTGGGATGGTATGACCATTGCCACAATTCGCAATCTCACCGAGGATGCACATGATGGGATAATCGGTAATGAAGAACTATATGAGTTTAGAAATCCCGTCGCTGATATGGGGAGTGGTGACACGCTCTCTCAGTTTCTCACTTTTGCCACCTCACAATATAATGCAGAAATGACCTACCTGATTCTTTGGGATCATGGATCTGCGTATGAAGGCTTTGGACTTGATGAGCTGACTGGTAACCAGATCTCCCTGACTGATCTTACTTCTGCACTTGAAACCTCAAATACCAATGTCAGTCTTATCGGATTTGATGCCTGTTTGATGGGGACTATTGAGGTTGCTGCTGCGATTGCTCCTCATGCCCAGTACCTGGTAGCATCAGAAGAACTGGAACCTGGATCCGGCTGGTCTTATGGGGGATGGCTTTCGGTCCTTCTTCAGGATCCGGGAATCGATCCTGTCACGATTGGAAAAGCGATGGTTGACTCCTTTATGGAGACGAACGATCCAGGGAAGACCCTTTCAGTTATAGACCTCAGCAGGATTCCGGATCTCCTTTCCAGCCTTGACCGGGTAGGAAAAGGTCTTTCCCAGGATGTGGAAACTCCAGAGGGATTCCGTTCTCTCGGGAGGGCTTATTCTGCTACGACCCGGTTTGGTGAGATTCCCCGGGAATCTGCTGCAATGACTGTAGATCTTCTCACTCTTATCCAGCTCTTATCATCGGGAAAGCCTGAAAGACAGAAGGCCGTTTTGGAAGTAGAACAGATCCTCAAGGAGATGATCCTCTATGAACGACACGATGAGTACATCGGAAATGCAACCGGTCTTGCCATCCTCTCACCGGGAAGTCTGGATAGTACAACCTATCTACAAAAGGGTCAATCAGTGCAGATCGGACCTGCCTGGGACTCATTTCTGACATCCCTCCTGATCCAGCAGGGGCAGGACACTAGCCGGCCAACCCTGGTTGCTGATGAAAATGGGCTCTATCAGCTTGAAGATCCCTATAATAGTGCATATGTCTCGGTGGAGTATTACTGGATCGAAAAAGAGGGTCTGCTCCTCCAGATTGGGAGTGATCAGGTGGATCCAGATCCAGAGGGCCGATATATTCTCCCGAATTGGGATGGTACCTGGTTCTATCTTCAGGATGGCGATAATCCTGAAAATTATGCCCTTCTTGAGATGTATTATGAAGAGATGACATCCGGGGGAGGGAAGTCATACTCATCTGATATTGATCTGAACCGTGCAGGAAAGACGGATTCAGCTCTCCTGAATACCTATACAGATCCGGCTACCGGAGAGTTTCTGCAATCTATCAATCCGTATACAATTCGAGATAACGGTGATGTGACTTATTCCCGGTCTACCCTCTCATTTGAGCCAGGTGATCAGGTTACTACCTATGCCTGGGAATATAATCCTGAGTCTGATCAGGAAGATCAGGTTGTCATCGGAGAGATGAATATCACTCCCAAAACCCGCCTCATATTTGACATCCTTCCTGATGGAACCTATGCTGAGGTCCTCTATGCTGAATATGGGAATCATCAGGGTGATTATACATCGATGCGGACCATCACGGTGGAAAATGGTACCATAACCAGTATAGAAGATATTCCGATGGGTGAATCCAATACATTCCCGATAATACCCGGTGAAATGGATCCGACTTCTGCTGTTTCTGCGAATGATGTTCAGGTCTCATGAATAAAACCCTAATCCCTCTCCTGATCTCCTGCACTCTTTTTCTCCTCTGTGGAGTTCATCCCATATTGGGTGACGATGGAACAGGTGCGTCAGGAAAAATACTGATCGCAGTCTATGCCTCTGGTTCAAACCTGGAAACTGACTTGGATCTGATCACCGGCGATATCAGGCAGCTGGTTACCGGGGCTAACAGCACTACCCCTGATATCCTTGAGGTGGTTGTGGCATATGGTGGATCACAGAAACCTGGCTGGCAGGGGATGAAGGTTGCTAATAGTTCAGGTCTGACAACTGATCTCGAAGATGACTGTCTTGGAAACCTCTCACATACTATATTGAATTATCCTGATGCCAATATGGGGAGTGCTGACGCCTTGTCCATGTTCATCAGGATCGTCAATGACAGATATCAGTATGATCGGGTATTTTTGATTCTTATTGGACATGGTGAGGCATATACTGGGATGCTCACTGACCAGAACCATGATGATGATCCCCTTACACTCCCGGAATTCAAATCTGCACTGGAGAGTGGCGGGAAAAATGTGGAGCTCATCGGCCTGGATTCATGCCTGATGGGAAGTATAGAAGTCGCGTCAGCGATAACCGGATTCGCTGATTATCTTATCGCAAGTGAGGAGTCTGAACCTGCTGAGGGGTGGGAGTATCAGACCTGGATATCATACCTTGCTGCTCATCCTGATGCACCAATTCAGCAGCATGGAGAAATCCTCCTGAATACATACCTGGATGGTCAGGGGGGAGGACGAACCCTCTCAATTATGGATCTTGACGAGGCTGGTCTGGTTACCTCACGGCTTGATCGGCTGGCAATGAATATTATCCCTCTTTCCGAGACTCCTGGCGGATATCAAATTCTTTCCCAGACCATTAGAGATACGCAACAGTTCGGGTTGGCAGGGGATGGAGTCCTCTATCCAGTAACGATGGATATCAGTGATCTGGCGATTAATATAAAAGAGTCATCTCCCGACCTCCAGTATCAGGCACAGGATCTCATCGCCGCAGTCGATACTATGATCGTCCGCTCTGTGCATAACGGACGGATCCCAAAGGCCTTCGGGATATCAGTCCTCTCTCCCGTGGGAATTACCGCTCCGTTCTATCAGTATTATCGCGATGATGCAGCGGTTACTCCTTCCTGGGATAAGTTTATTTCCCGGTATCTTGCGATTTTTCCAGAACAAGAGGGTTCAAGATGATCTCCTAATCCTTCTGTATAACCAGAACCCGACCGGGAGGGCGGGGATGAGCAGGCTCACCGGAAGAGGCGTCTGCTTTTCCTGCTGTTTCAAGGCATCAATTCGGGTAGTGATCGTGGTTAGATTGGGCTGGATTCTGAGTGCGTCCTGATAGGCAGCACGGGCCTCATCACTCATACCATACTCTGCAAAAATGTCTCCCACATGCCCATAGATACGGGCTTCATCAGCACCTGAGGTAAGTAATGATGCATATAACCCCCGCACCTGCTGCACATCTCCGGTTCTGATAAGGATCCGTGCTTTCTCATCAAGGATTGGAATGGGATCAGTAACATTTCCGAGTGCCTGATCCAAGGATACCATCGCCTCCTCGGTTCTTCCCAGGTCATTGAGCACCCGCCCTTTCTGTGCCTGAAGTGACGGATTCTTTGGATCAGCAATAATTGCAAACTCCAGTGATCTGAGCGCTCCTTCTGAGTCACCCATGAGGACAAGGTTCCGGCTCTTACCTTCCCATGCTCCCGGTATCCGCGGGTCGAGTTGGAGTGCTACTTCATATGCAGTATCAGCTTCAGGACTCCGGTTAAGACTTTCCAGGCACTCCCCCTTCCCGATCCAGGCAGGAGCAAGACCCGGGTCACGGCTGACTGCTATCTCAAATGAAGCGAGTCCTTCGCCATTCCTGCCCAGTACATGGAGTGCCCGGCCTTTCCCTGCCCATGCCGGTGCCCCGGTTCTATCCAGACCGATAGCCTGCTCATAGGCAGCAAGTGCCTCGTCGAACCTGCGTTCTTCCATCCAGACATCCCCTATACTGACCCAGACCTCAGGGTCAGTCTTGTCAAGTCTGAGTGCCTGCTGAAACGCATGGACCGCTTCATCGAAATTCTTCAGACTGACCATCACATGCCCAAGACTGGTCCATGCCTTCAGGTCAGATGCGTCCAGATTAATAGCCCCTTCATATGCATCAACAGCCTCCTCATATCTTCCGAGATCAGCAAGGGTGAGTCCTTTGTTTGTGAAGGCAACGCCATCTTTTGGATTGTATGCAAGTGCCATCTCATAACTCTGCAGGGCATCAGCAAGCTCTCCAAGATTATACTGGGCGTTCCCTTTATTGTACCATGCTTTGCTGTCCTTGCTGTCACGTTGCAGGGTAACTTCATACGATTTGATGGCATCGGCATAGTTCCCCTGGCTGTACTGAGCGTTCCCTTTTGCAAACCAGGTCTCAGAACTCTGGGGATCTATCTGAATTGCAGCTTCATACGCACGAATTGCTTCCTCATATTGCCGCTGCTCAGAGAGGACGTTGCCCTTTGCCATCCATGCCTGCACATCAGACGGGTCGAGCTGAATTGCCACATCATAGGCTGCATAGGCCTCACTGAGCAGCTTCTTGCTATAGAGGGCATTCCCTTTGTTGTACCAGTAGTCCGGGTTTCTTGGGTCAAGCCCGATAGCTACTTCGTACGATGCAATTGCCTCGTCTGCTTTGTCAAGTTTAAAAAGTGCGACACCTTTGTTGTACCAGGCAGCCGCATTCGAGGGATCCTCTTCTATTGCATGGGTGAAGGCATCGATTGCCTCCTGATACTGCTCCTGGGTATACAGTACATTTCCGGTCGAGAACCATTCCTGCGCTGTGGCAGCTTCGAGTGGCTGAGCCGCAAGTAGTACCATTAAAAGAAAGACCAAAAAGAACCTGTGATACCCGGATCTCATCTCACGGTTGAGGTTATGTGCTGACAGGTAAATAGTTTCCAATCCTGCTCCAGGTATCCGGGTCAGACTGTGCCTGCCCCAGAGGTATTTGAGTGAGTCTCTGCGTAGCGCCGTTCAGCTCGTCTGATCCTGATCAGCGGTGAACTCTTCATGAGAAAGTCACTCAGAAAGATCTCAAATCCCGGTATCCAGCAGTCTGTTCCTATATGTACCTGGAGATCATCTTCCATCGAAGATTTAACATGTTTACCCAATGCAGTCTGAAAGATCTCCCGGGAGTTCAGGAGGTCACCGGCATATCTGAATTTTCGTTCCAGTTCAACACCATATCTCCCGTCTTTGATGAACGGACCTGCAAAAATATCTGGGTTATGTGTGTATTTTTCAAGAAACTTGCTAGTGTTTGCAGCTGCAGTTGCCGGGGGTCCCTTGTGGTACCTGACTGCCGGAAGGACGTCAACCAGGAGTTCAAAGAGAAGCATTGAGTGATCAGGCTGCATTTCAGATTCAGACCTGGCAACAACAAATTCGTGTCGTTCAAGGAGTTCGGTGATCGTCTGCATGCTCTTTCGGAGTTGGGGCACTACGATATCCTCGATCAGGGGAGGAGTTTTAAAAGTGACTGCATAGAGAAACGATCCTCGCCGTGCAATCTCGCAAGCTACCTGTTCAGGAGGGAGGATACAGGTCGGGATGCGTGAGAAAAACCATCGTGAAGGTGACTCCAGATACCCTCTGCAGAGTTCTGTGAATTCAAGCATCTTGGTTAATGATACCGATGCTGAGACATTTCTGCGTGGGTCAACCGGATCGATCACCACCATCGGATCATCAAACTCTTTTGCCTGGTGCTGCTTGATGTCAATGATGAGACCGGGTCGCCATGAGGCACCTGCGGTGATGAGTTCAGAGAATCCTCCATGCTGTAGGATTAACAACTCGCAGAGGTATCCCGCAAACCCCTCGGTCATCTGGTCTGATCCGTATACTCCCCCCGCTTTGACAAACTGCTTGAGAAGAAGGACATCATCGGTGAATTCCCCGATATGTTCCAGAATATATCGGGTATGAAATGGTGTCCGGTCAACTGCACTTAATATACCGGTCGCAGCCTCCACCTGGTAACAGGGGACGAGATCAATATCGAACCCCTCGATTGTTGCGTTCACATATGGGTGCTCAGCATACTTCTCTCTGATATCAGTACTATAACGGGCTGCAATGGTGTGGGCGAGGGCCAGGCCTTCGCGTTCTAGATCCTCACGCGGGAGGGAGGGATCAAAGAGCATGAAGACATCAAGATCCCGGTCTCCCCGCACACAGGTTTTCCGTGCAACAGAGCCGACCAGCATTCCTGATGCTTTTCCACTGGCAGAGATATCTGCGATGAGCCGGTCAGCAAGTTGATACATCAGCATGAGCTCATCGTCAGTTGGCCTGATCTCATTGAGCACCGATATCTCAAGCGCGGTCCTCTCCCGGGTAGCGCAGATCACAAGGGAACCTCCAGAATATCAGTATATATGGGACCCTGCGGGGTCAGTTCACTCTTCTTCAGGACAAACCGATCTACCGAAAAGGAGCCGGAACAGGAGTCGGTTATGGTGGCGATCTCTTCAAAGAGAGACTGGTGGAACTGCCGCACCCGTGCTATAGTTATATGGGGCCTGAACTTGCGGGTCTCTGCTTCAATGCCGAGTGGGCTGAGTGCGGCATCAATCTCTCCGGCAAGTCTACGGCAGGTCCCATCATCATGGAGTTCTCCCCATATCACGCGTGGACTCTTTGGGCTGTTCGCTGTTACTGGTCCAAGGTCAAGGGTGAACTGAGACCCGCTAACCCTGCGCAGTACATCGGTGATCTGAGGGATGAGGGTCCCGTCCACGTCACCGATAAATTTCAGAGTGATGTGCATATCAGCGGGATCGACCAGAGTAAGGCGTGCTTTGCTTTGCCGTATCATCTCCTGGACCTCTGCGTACTGATCCCTGACATCCTCAGTTATCTCTGCAGCAACAAACAGCCGTACCATGGTATTCATCAGTTCTGAGTCAGGAGAGCATAAAGAGAACGGGGGCAACATACTCTTTTGGGTCTGGATCTCATGTTCTGCATTGCACAAAAATATACGGTCTGTGATGCTATCATATGAGACAGGGGTCAACATGGGAGACGGGGCAGCCTTCATTATATACACCCTCGAATTTTGTCCGCGGTGTGATTTACTCAAAGAGTTTCTGAATTCACAGAATATCGGGTTCACGGAGGCAGATATGTCTGATGCCGACGCCCTGACTGAACTACGGATGAACGGTATCTTTGTTCAGGAGGCTCCGGTGCTTCAGATAGGGGAACAGTTCCTGACTACGAAAGAACTTTTCGGCGGTTCTGATACCGTAAATGAGAGTGCTATTGCAGGCCTCCGGTAGGCGCAGGGTATGGTAGGAGACTCTAAACAAACCACCCTAGACGGGCTCGCGATGCCCTCTATGCCTCCCGTACGGACAAGTGATGGACATATCCTTGACTGGGATCGGGAGAAGATTGCAAAGCTAATCGTCAAAGAGACACGTCTGGTTGAGACGTTCTATGGATATAAAGGAGCAGATGAGGAGACTGCCCATACTATTGCCCGTGAGGTAGAGGACCGGATTCGCAAGATGGGGCTTGAGGCTCTCTCGGGTCCGTTAATCCGTGAGATTATGAATATCATTCTCCTGGAGAAGGGGATGATTCAGTACAGAAATGTCTGTACCCGGGTAGGCACGCCGGTTTATGATGCACATCAGATTGATGTAGGTTGCGGCTTTGAGGCAAATGATAATGCAAACCTGCAGGAGAACGCCGAGACATCGCATAAGAAGAAGGCAGACAAGATCAGCAAAGAGCAATATCTCCTCCAGCTTCCACCGGATCTCGCGGATCGTCACCTCTGTGGGGATCTTCATATCCATGATCTCGAATACTTTGGGAGCCGGCCGTTCTGCCAGGACTGGGATCTCCGGTACTTCCTTTATTATGGTCTGATGCCTGACGGGAACGGAACCAAGGCATCAGTTGCCGGGCCGGCAAAGCGGGCTGAAGTTGCCGTCCTTCATGCAGTCAAGGCGCTGGGGAGTGCTCAGACAAATTTTGCCGGTGGTCAGGGGTATTATAACTTCCTCACCTTCCTTGCACCCTTCTTTGAAGGGATGGCGTACGAGGAGATGAAGCAGCTGATGCAGATGTTTGTGTACGAGATGACCCAGATGATGGTCGCCCGTGGTGGTCAGCTCGTCTTCTCATCGGTGCAGCTCTCACCCGGGGTTCCCAAGCTCTGGCGTGACAAACCGTGTGTATACAAAGGGAGGGTCTGGGATGGGAAGACCTCACCCCTCAGAACCTATGGTGAGTTTGAACGTGAAGTTCGCCTCCTTTTTAAGTCCCTGATCGAGGTAATGATGGAAGGTGACAACTGGGGTAAGCCATTTAACTTTCCAAAACCGGAGATCAGTATTGAGCCTGATTTCATCAACGAGGATGAGATATTTAATCAGGATAATCCAGATCTTCCAACCTATTATGAGCTCTATCTCCAGACGTTTGAACTGGCTTCCAAGTTTGGGACCCCATACTATGACAACCAGCTCCCCACATACCGGGGAGCAGGAGAAGGGATATCCTGCTATCAGTGTTGTGCGTACCAGTTCTCTACGGTTGCGGATAAGGACAAGGATTTTAATCGCAAACTCTACTTTGAGGACGGGCTCCACTTCTCAATGGGATCGTGGGGTGTTGTTTCAGTAAACTGTCCCCGTGCATCATATAAAGCAGGCGGAAGTCAGGAACGACTTTTTGCTGAACTGAGATCCCTGATGGATGTGGCTGTTGAGGTCTTTAAGATCAAAGTCCGTTGGATGGATCTTATCAAGAAGAGTGGTCGTATGCCCTTTGCGATGCAACGGCCACGAGATCCGATAACCGGAGAACGTGGTGCTATGGCTGTTGACTTTGACGGCCTTGTCTTCACCATCGGTGTCATCGGTCTTAATGAGATGGTGCAGCATTTTACCGGTTCCCAGCTTCATGAGTCAAAAGATGCATTCAGACTTGCAGTCAGGTCAATGACAGAGATGGAAAGGTATGCCCGTGAAATAACAGCAAAACACGGGATGACCATCGCTCTTGCACGGACCCCGGCAGAAACAACTGGTCAGCGGTTTGCAGTATCTGATCTGCTCAGTCGGGATTATCACGAAGGGGCTAAAAAGGTTATCAAAGGAAATCTTGCATATGCTCTTGAGAAGCTTGGAGAGAGCCGTGATCTCCCAATTTATTATACCAACGGTACACATGTGGCACCAGGAGCAGATGTTACCCTTGCACGGCGTGCAGAGATTGAGCACGTTTTCTTTCCGATTGTTGACGGGGGGAATATCTTTCATATCTGGCTCGGGGAAGCACGCCCGGATCCCCGTGGTCTGATGGATATGGCGATGAAACTCTGTAAAAATACTCAAATTGGATACTTTGCATTTACCCGGGATCTGACGGTGAGTCTGCACCAATTCACTGAATATCGGGGGAGAAAAGAGCCTGTATCACCGTATGAAGATGGTAGAGGGCATGCAGGTATAGGTGAAGAGAAGGGAGCAATTTTTTCTTAAACCGGGTCTCAATCCTTATCTTCTTTTTTCTCTAGATCCTAATCTGCCGCTTTCTGGTACTTCAGTATGACTCATGTATAGGAATGTCTCTTCTTCTGACTCCTATAAGAGGTAATCCACATAGATACACTAATATACCTGCCCGGTGATTATTCCTAACTGGCCAGAGATGATACTTTTCCCAGTCTCATAAGATTAGTGCAGCTTATCGGCTGTCTTCGGTGTCATTATACTCTTCATTTCTGGTATGTAACTGACTGCCAGGCGGGGGTGGTCATATTTTGATCCAATCAGGTGGTAATCAATGAAATTTACTGGTCTTGACTCATTACTTAGCTCAGACCTCTCTGAAAGCGAGAAACTGAAGATCCTTGCTCATCAGTACAATGAGCGGGTAAAAGAACAGCAACTTATCCAGAAAGCTGCTGTGATCGTTAACGATACCTCATTAACTTTGGAGGATTCCATAAGAAAAGTCCTGAAGGGAATTCCTGGTGCCTGGCAGTTTCCCGAGATCTGTGGGGTCCGGTTTGTATACAAGGATATGTATATTCAGACCGATGGGTATGATACTTCAGAATGGTCGCAAAAGACCACCATCGCGACCAGTGACAGGGAAGAAGCAATTCTTGAGGTGGTATATACTGAGGAACGACCTGAATCTGATGAGGGTCCTTTTCTAAAAGAAGAGCGACAACTGCTCAATGCCCTGGGAGGGATCCTGGCTGGTGGCCTTAACCGGAATATCATGGTTCGTGATATTGAAAAGAAGGTTGAAGAGAGTCTTTTCCATGCGAAGAAATCAGAATTTATCATCACTAATGCCCCAACACCAATCTTCGAGGTTGGGATCGATTATAACATAATCAATACTAATCGCGCCTTTAGTGATCTGACCGGATTATCTTCTTCTGAACTTGTTGGCAAGAGCATTAAAGAGATCACTGTGCTTGAGCGTGAAGGGAGAACTATCGAAGATTCTATTGCAGAGAAGACGAAGGTCACCGGGGAACTGGTAATGGACGTCCCTGCCGGAAAGAAGTCTGCACGGTATACCTATATCCCTCTCCTGGATCAGCACCTCCAGGTGGTCTCCCTGATCAACTTTTACCAGGATCGGACCGCCGAGAAAGATGCTGTTCAGGAGATCATCAATCTCACAGGTGAAGCAAAGCTTGGAAAGCTTGATTCACGGGTTGATGTCTCAAGGTTTAGTGGAGAATTTAAAGTACTTGCTGAAGGTTTTAATCAGACGCTTGATGCGGTAATAGGCCCACTCAATGTCGCCGCAGAGTACGTGGATCGGATTGCGAAGGGTGACATTCCCCCCAAGATCACCGAGATCTATAGCGGCGATTTCAATGAGATCAAGAATAACCTGAATCTATGTATCGATGCGATAAATCACCTGGTTGCCGACGCTGGTCTGCTCAGTGATGCGGCTGTCAAAGGGAGGCTGGATACCAGGGCTGATGCGACACGGCACCAGGGTGACTTCAGAAAGATCGTTGAGGGCGTCAATCAGACACTTGATGCAGTGATAGGCCCGCTCAATGTTGCTGCTGAGTATGTTGACCGTATCTCAAAAGGTGATATCCCTCCAAAGATCGCTGATTCCTACAATGGTGATTTTAACGAGATCAAGAATAACCTAAACCAGTGCATTGATGCAGTCAACCTTCTGATCGGTGATGCTCATCTACTTAGCGAAGCTGCTATCAAGGGCAAATTAATCACCCGTGCTGATGCCTCAAAACATCTGGGAGACTTCCGCAAGATCGTGGAAGGAGTAAACGAAACTCTGGATGCGGTCATTGATCCACTGAATGTTGCGGCTCAGTACGTAGATCGGATCTCCAAAGGTGATATTCCCCCCAAGATCACTGATTCCTACAATGGTGATTTTAACGAGATCAAGAATAACCTGAACCAGTGTATCGATGCAATCTCCTTCCTGGTCCGTGATGCGGAGATACTTAGCGAGGCGGCGGTTAATGGGAAACTCGGAACCCGTGCTGATGCCACTAAGCATCAGGGTGACTTCAGGAGGATCGTAGATGGGGTTAATCATACGCTTGATGCGGTAATAGGCCCACTCAATGTGGCTGCCGGGTATGTAGACCGTATCTCCAAGGGTGATATTCCCCCCAAGATCACTGATGCGTATAACGGTGACTTCAATGAGATCAAGAACAATCTGAACCTGTGTATCGAGGCGGTGAACTCCCTTATCCGAGATGCGACTGCCTTGAGTGAGGCGGCGATCAAGGGCAAACTCGCGACCCGTGCAGACTCTACCAAGCACCAGGGGGATTTCAGAAAGATCGTGGAGGGAGTTAACGATACACTTGATGCAGTTATTGGGCCGCTGAATGTTGCGGCCAAGTACGTTGACCGTATCTCAAAAGGTGATATGCCCCCCCGGATCACTGATACCTACAACGGTGATTTTAACGAGATCAAGAGTAATCTCAATACCTGTATCGATGCGGTCAATCTGCTAGTCAGCGATGCCGGTCTGCTCAGTGATGCCGCAGTCAAGGGGAAACTGGACACCCGTGCTGATTACACCAAGCATCAGGGGGATTTTAGAAAGATAGTTGAAGGGGTCAACAATACCCTCGATGCGGTAATCGGTCCACTCAATGTGGCTGCTGAGTATGTTGACCGGATCTCCAAGGGTGATATTCCCCCTAAGATCTCGGAGACCTATAACGGAGACTTCAACGAGATAAAGAACAACCTCAACACCTGTATCGATGCGGTCAATCTGCTAGTCAGCGATGCAAAAATGCTGGCAGATGCAGCAGTAAAGGGAAAACTGGATACCAGGGCAGATGCCACAAAGCACCAGGGGGATTTCCAGGTCGTGGTAAAAGGAGTCAATGAGACGCTTGACTCGGTCATTGGTCCACTCAATGTGGCTGCTGAATACGTGGATCGAATCTCCAAAGGGGACATTCCTCCACGGATAACCGATACATACAACGGCGATTTTAACGAGATAAAGAACAACCTCAATACCTGTATCGATGCAGTCAATCTGCTGGTATCTGATGCTAAATTGCTGGCTGATGCAGCGGTAAAAGGGAAGCTGGATACCAGGGCAGATGCCACAAAGCACCAGGGGGATTTCCAGGCCGTTGTAAAAGGGGTCAATGAGACGCTTGATGCGGTAATAGGACCGTTGAATGTGGCTGCTGAGTATGTAGATCGTATCTCGAAAGGCGATATTCCTCCGAAGATAACTGACTCATATAACGGTGATTTCAACGAGATCAAAAATAACCTCAATACCTGTATCAGTGCGGTCAACCTGCTGGTGTCAGATGCAAAGATGCTGGCTGATGCAGCGGTAAAAGGGAAGCTGGATACCAGGGCAGATGCCACAAAGCACCAGGGGGATTTCCAAGCTGTTGTGAAAGGGGTCAATGAGACACTTGACTCAGTCATCGGTCCGTTAAACGTGGCTGCAGAGTATGTTGACCGTATCTCAAAAGGTGACATTCCTCCACGGATAACTGATACCTACAACGGCGATTTTAACGAGATAAAGAACAACCTCAATACCTGTATCGATGCGGTCAATCTGCTAGTATCTGATGCTAAAATGCTGGCTGACGCAGCGGTAAAAGGGAAACTGGATACCAGGGCAGATGCCACAAAGCACCAGGGGGATTTCCAGGCCGTTGTGAAAGGGGTCAATGAGACACTTGACTCAGTCATCGGTCCGTTAAACGTGGCTGCAGAGTATGTTGACCGCATCTCAAAAGGTGACATTCCTCCACGGATAACTGATACATACAACGGAGACTTCAACGAGATAAAGAACAACCTCAATACCTGTATCGATGCGGTTAACCTGCTGGTATCTGATGCTAAAATGCTGGCTGACGCAGCAGTAAAAGGGAAACTGGATACCAGGGCAGATGCCACAAAGCACCAGGGGGATTTCCAGGCCGTTGTGAAAGGGGTCAATGAGACACTTGACTCGGTCATTGGTCCGTTGAACGTGGCCGCTGAATATGTAGATCGAATCTCAAAGGGGGACATTCCTCCACGGATCACCGATTCCTATAACGGCGACTTCAATGAGATAAAGAACAACCTGAACCAGTGCATTGATGCAGTCAATCTGATGGTTGATGACGCTGTCCTGCTCTCAGAAGCAGCAGTGAAAGGTGCATTAGATACCCGTGCTGATGCGACAAAACATCAGGGGGATTTCAGAAAGATCGTTGAAGGGGTCAACCAGACGCTTAATGCGGTCATCGGTCCGTTGAACGTGGCTGCTGAGTATGTAGACCGAATCTCCAAAGGTGACATCCCCCCACAGATCACTGACTCATACAACGGAGACTTCAACGAGATAAAGAACAATCTCAATACCTGTATCGATGCGGTTAATCTGCTGGTAACTGATGCAAAGATGCTGGCAGAGGCGGCGATTAAAGGTGCCTTAGACACCCGTGCTGATGCGACAAAACATCAGGGGGATTTCCAGGTCGTGGTAAAAGGAGTCAACGAGACTCTTGATGCGGTCATCGGTCCGTTGAACGTGGCAGCTGAATATGTTGACCGTATCTCTAAGGGTGACATTCCACCGCAGATCACTGACTCATATAACGGTGACTTCAATGAGATCAAAAATAACCTCAATACCTGTATCGGTGCAGTCAACCTGCTAGTATCTGATGCAAAGATGCTGAGTGATGCAGCGGTTAAAGGTGCACTGGATACCAGGGCGGATGCAACCAGGCACCAGGGTGACTTCCAGATCGTGGTAAAAGGAGTCAACGAGACTCTAGATGCTGTCATTGGTCCGTTGAATGTTGCTGCTGAGTATGTGGATCGTATCTCCAAAGGAGATATTCCGCCACAGATCACTGATTCATACAATGGCGACTTCAACGAGATAAAGAACAATCTGAACCAGTGCATCGATGCGGTCAATTTCCTGGTTAGTGATGCCGCGATGCTGAGCGATGCTGCAGTTAAGGGGAAACTGGATACCAGGGCGGATGCAACCAGGCACCAGGGTGACTTCCGCAAGATCGTGGAAGGAGTAAATGAGACGCTGGATGCGGTCATAGGCCCGTTGAATGTCGCAGCTGAATATGTTGACCGTATCTCTAAGGGTGACATTCCACCGCAGATCACCGATTCATACAATGGCGACTTCAATGAGATCAAAAATAACCTCAATACCTGTATCGGTGCAGTCAATCTGCTAGTATCTGATGCAAAGATGTTGAGTGATGCAGCGGTTAAAGGTGCACTGGATACCAGAGCGGATGCAACCAGGCACCAGGGTGACTTCCAGATCGTGGTAAAAGGAGTCAACGAGACTCTAGATGCTGTCATTGGTCCGTTGAATGTTGCTGCTGAGTATGTGGATCGCATCTCCAAAGGAGATATTCCGCCACAGATCACTGATTCATACAATGGCGACTTCAACGAGATAAAGAACAATCTGAACCAGTGCATCGATGCGGTCAATTTCCTGGTTAGTGATGCCGCGATGCTAAGCGATGCTGCAGTTAAGGGGAAACTGGATACCCGGGCGGATGCAGCCAGACATCAGGGCGACTTCAGAAAGATCGTTGAAGGGGTCAACCAGACGCTCGATGCGGTCATAGGTCCGCTGAATGTCGCAGCTGAATATGTAGATCGTATCTCTAAAGGTGACATCCCCCCAAAGATTACCGATTCATATAATGGCGACTTCAACGAGATAAAGAACAATCTGAACCAGTGCATCGATGCGGTAAACCTTCTTGTCGCTGATGCGAGTATGCTGAGCGGTGCAGCAGTGAAAGGTGCACTCGATACCAGAGCGGATGCAACCAGGCACCAGGGTGACTTCCGCAAGATTGTAGACGGTGTTAACCAGACGCTGGATGCGGTCATAGGCCCGCTGAATGTCGCTGCTGAGTACGTGGATCGTATCTCAAAAGGTGACATCCCCCCAAAGATCACAGATTCATACAACGGTGACTTCAACGAGATCAAGAACAACCTGAATCAGTGTATCGATGCGGTCAATCTGCTGGTCAGAGATGCGGGAATGTTGAGCGGTGCAGCGATCAAAGGTCAGCTGGACACCCGGGCGGATGCAGCCAGGCACCAGGGTGACTTCCGCAAGATCGTAGATGGTGTTAACCAAACGCTCGATGCGGTTATACTCCCCCTCAAAGAGGCGATGCGAATGGCGAATGAGTTTGCATCTGCGAACTTCTCTGCAAGAGTAGATGAAAATCTGCAGGTTGCGGGTGATTATATCGTCTTTAAGAACTCGTTGAACAGTATTGGGATTCAGATACAGGGTGCTATCAAAGAGATTCAGCGGATAGCTGATCAGTATGCCTCTGGAAATTTCGCCGCTGAATTTGATAGGACACTCCAGATATCAGGAGATCTGGCCACTCTGAAGGACGGTCTCAATGCCATCAGTACTGATGTATCTGAAGTTCTCTCAGTGGTTAACAGCGAGATGATACATCTCAAAGGGCAGGCTTCACATGCTGATCGTGGCATTCAGGATGTGAGTAATGGCGCCGGGATGATTGCAAAGAACGCAGACCAGACAAAGATGAATGCAGAGCGGAGTGAAGACGGCATTACCCAGGTGCTCAGGACGATGGAGGATCTCACCCGGACTGTCTCTGATGTCTCTTCAAACGCTGAACGGGTGGCAGAACTGAGTCATGAGGCAAATGGCCTTGCTAAGAAAGGAATTGGGTTTGCAGGAAGGGCTGATGATGGCATGCAGAGTATCACCCGGACCAGTGAACAGGTTGATTCAATTATCACCGAGATCAGAAGCCAGATGAATGAGATTGGAAAAATTGTGGACCTCATCTCTGACCTTGCAAATCAGACTAACCTCTTATCTCTGAACGCTGCAATAGAAGCAGCGCGGGCTGGAGACGCGGGGAGAGGGTTTGCCGTTGTCGCCGCAGAGGTTAAGTCACTGGCCCAACGCTCCCGCCAGTCTGCAGAACATATCGCCGATATGATCAGCGGTCTGCAGAAAAAGAGTGAACAGGCCTCAACAGCCATGGCTGATGCAGGAAAAGCTGTTGCAGATGGGAGTATTGCCCTGACTGATACGCTCAGTGTTTTCAACCAGCTCAGCACCTCGGTGGAGGATATTACCAAAAACATGGAGATGGTCGCCAGTGCAACCGAGGAGCAGGCTGCATCGTTTGAAGAGATCACAGCAAGTGTGAATGAGATGAGCAACCTGGTAAAAGAGACCTCAAAAGATGCGCTAAACTCATCTGCCACCAGTGAAGAGGCTCTGGCTGTTGTGGATCAGATCACTGAGGTTATTTCAGAGATAAATCGTGTTGTTGGCACAATCAACAATGAGATGAGCAGGTTTACGTTTAAGGAGACGAGGCAGTAAGCCACCAGCCATTCAGTTCTTTTTTTTTAGAATAAGGGTTGTTCGCTTCAATCCGACAGTCACATAAGTCTCAATGGCTGGCTGACGACAGATCGGTGAAGATTATCCAACTGGATTCCTCCAGCACAGTACCAGAGTCAATAAACAAAAAAAGAGATTGGGGAATCAGGCCCTCTCATCATAGAGGAGCGAGTAGTACCGGGCAGCAAAGATTGCAAAGAACGGGGTGAGGATAAACTGAATCAGCCCTCCAATTACCGGTATCATTGAAATAATAGTATACAGGATCCCAAGGACTACGCCAAGTACAATCAGAGCGACAATGTACTCAACCCACCCAATCTTTCCTATCTGCTCAAGGATGCCATTGAATGCGAAAGCTTCTCCCATCTCTCCAGATCTGGCGAACCGAACCATCCCGATTATGCCGAACAGGCTAAAAAGGAATACAAACACCATGAAAACAATGATGCCAAGGCCTGCACTGCCAGTAAGCATGGAGAGGATTGCAACCGGACTAGTTACCCCCATTCCGAGCATCGTCAGGGTCGAAAGACCTCCAGTCATGGAGAATATGATAACAGCCAGGACAATAGGGATGATCATGTACACAATCTCAATGATCATCATCTTGATCCCGTCAATGAACATGCCCCCATACTCATCAGGTTCAGGTGCGGGGGTAATCCCTTTCATGACCCTGAGTGTGTACCCCATGATCAGAGGAAAGATGATTGAACTGATAATCAGTATAACCCATCGCATCCATTTCCCAATCAATGCTTCCTGTGCATAATTGAAAGAGTTGCTTAGATAATCTCCTACTCCCATGTTTTACCTCGTAAGTATATGGGTGTTATTAGTTTGCTCCTATAAATATGTAATGAGAGAATTCAATTATCACCATATCAATGCTTCCTGCACAAAATGGATATACTGACTAAAAAACGGTCCGGCCTGATCTTGGCCAAAAATTTAAGCGGATTTCGTTTAAGAAACGCCGCAATATGAGATTTTTCTGGAGAATTACGTTATGTGAGGGTAACTGACCGAATAACCCCATCTCTGACTTCACTCTGCTCTTCTGCCCGCTTGAGTGACTCATAGATGAAGTTTACGTCGTATTCGTATCCTGCAGAAGTAATCAGGTAGCTAACCGCTGCGCCTCCTGCTGAGTTCTCTGCAGTCACCTTCACTGCCTGGGTACCATCAGTGAGTGCTGTTTTCTGTACATCATAACTAACGAACGTCATCCCATTCAGTGAGAATGTTCCATTTTTCAGCACCTCATCGGCGATACCAGCCTTATCTGCATAGATTTTATCAACAGATGCCTCATTGATCAACTGGACAATCTGGATTGCATCCTTACTATCAGCTGCATTAAAGATCATCAGGATATCAAGGCCTTGTGATTTTGCAACAGCCTGAACTTTCCCAAGCGATTCTTCACTGATCTGGTGGAACTGATCCGGGTATTCCAGCGATATCCTCTCGCTAGTGAATGATAATAAGCCAGGTGCCGGAGTTTTAAAGGTTTCAGGCATCGATGATTCCACGGATGATGTCCCTTCCGGTTCTATTGTCTGGATTACCGTTGCATGTGAAGTTGGGAGTGAGGTAGGGGGGGTGGTTCGCGCCGGTGCTTGATCCTGTGAAGGGGAAGTGCATCCCGCAATCAGGACCGTGATCAAAATCAGGGCACAAATTGCCCAGAGAGTGGGAGTGTTCTTCATATTCTCTGCAGAAAGGTATGGTAAAAAAGATTAACTTGTTTTCGGTCGAGGGGGAGTTCCCCAGGATACATTAATAATCTGAATCAGATTGCGGACCCCGGAAATATCTTAATCTTCCTGCACTCATTTGTAGACGGTTATGCCTGAATATCTCGCGTTTCCTCCCTTTTTGTAATCTCTTCTGCCAGATATCTGCCAACCCACCCCGTTCCATCAGCAGAAGGATGTACTTCGGTGAACCGCATCAGATCGTGGACTGTGCCCCCTCCATTCATCAGCAGGGCATGATATGCGGCTACCACCGAGGCGTATGGTGACGCTTCAAGCATCCCTAGTATCTTTCCGGTATCGGGATCAACAGCCATCGATATCCGGCCGGTCTGTCGATCTGGAACCGCCCAGAAACTACCCGGACCAGCTGGTGATGGGATCGTTACTGTCAACGCCCCTTCAGGGAAGGTACCGCAGAATGCAAGATCATTTTTTAGTTTAACCGCCTGAGGAGTTGCAATCAAATCGGCCGGTGGATCAATTCCTAAAATTGTATCTGCAGCGATTCTTCCCTGGCGGCGTGCGAGTGGTGTCAGCCAGGATGATCCAGTCACATCTCCTGCAGCATATACTCCTGGAACACCTGTCTCCATGCAGTTATTCACCAGGATCTCACCAGATTCCCCCAGGGGGATCCCCGAAATCCCTGATGATGCGGGCTCCATACCGGTTGCCAGCAGAACAGCATCGGCTTTAATATGTACCGATCCGGCAGGTGTCATGACGTTAACTGCTTCAACCCGATCCCCTCCTATGATCCTGGCATCAGAGATCTGCTTGATAATTCTGACCCGGTGCAGATCCCTCATCGCTTCCTTCTCGAGTGGTATCGGGAACTCCCGAAGGAGTCTGGTTCGTGCACACAGGGTGACGTGTGATCCAAAAACAGAAAAGATATAGGCAAACTCTACTGCAATCGCCCCCCCACCGATGATGGTCAGCCGTTTTGGAATGGCAGGGAGACTCAGAATGGTGTAGGCGGTATAGACCCCGGGCAGGTCTGCCCCCACCATGGCAGGTTGTTTTGGACGCGAGCCGGTTGCGATAACCAAGGCTTCAGCAGGTATCTCGGATCCATCAACCCATATCCTCCTCCCCTGAATCCTTGCTTCAGCAGATACAAGGTTAACTCCTGCTGCCGTGGTCTCCTTATTTATAACTCCCGCCAGGATTCCTATGGTCTCCTTCATCCGGTTTACCAGCATCGGAAAGTTCACCGTCGGCAGGGAATCAACCGCTTCTCCCCTGCTCAGTGACTCAAACTGGTCCAGGGATCTGGCCACATCATTAAGCGCACATATGACCATACACCCCTGATGGAGGCACTGCCCGCCTAGCCCACCATTTCTCCGGTCAATGAGGGTAACCTCGCGTCCTGCCCCGGCCAGTCGCATTGCAGCATATCTGCCTGCAGGCCCTCCACCAACCACCACTATCATAGAGAAATGTTGCACTAGGAACCAGATAGAATCTCGGAAATATCTGATGCCGGTATGCTGATACAATCCTCTTTGGAGGATCAAAAAAAGATTAAGATTCCGAAGTTTCGCAATGAGCAGTAGCCTTTACCAGGGTGGCATCAACAATACCGTTTCTGATCGAGTAAAAACATGATTCTGGTACTACCCTGAATGAAAGTTCTACAGGAGCTCGGGTAGTTCCTGCGGTAATATGTACTGCTTTCTCGGCAAATTCGATGCAAGGCTCAGTGCTGAGTGAACTCGGGAGAGCGAGTGTCAGATATGCCGTCTCTCCCGCGTCTACAATCTCATATCCTACTTCAACTGCAGGATGGTTGCAGGGGATCTCCTGATTCTCGCCAGTCCCGGCGATAAAGGCACATCCTATGATCTGCGGAGTTTCACGCTTACTATCCTGAAGGTTGTGCATATGCTGTTCAAGGCCGGTTATCTGCTCGATCAGCCGGGCAAGATTCCTGATCAGATCATCATATGGGTTGTTCGGCATAGTTTCCTCTGAGTCGAAAGCTTGATCCTGTTCTGGACGCAATTCCCTGTTCGACAAGCGTTTCAAGAGCCTTCTCCACTCTTTCTGTGGAAAGATCAGTCAGATGGCGAATCTCATCAACGGTCCGGGCACCATGGGCAAGTGCCACAGCGACAAGTAGTCCCTGTTCATCAGCACCTGCCATTCTTCCCTGCCTGAGGGCATCGCTTATCTGCAGATCAATCTCCCGTTCAAGCTCCTCCAGTCGGGTGGCCATCTGGTGCCGGGATGAAATCATCTGCCAGAGTTTCAGAAGGGAGATGATGAACTTCTGATCCTCATTCAGAATGAGTGGTATCAGACCTTGTTGTTCTTTATCAAGGTGAACCTGAATAGTGATATCGTGTGCAAGATAGTAATACTTCCTGCGTTTATCATCATGTCTGAAGGAGAGGATACTGGCCTCTTCCAACATCTGCAGATGATCAATGACTGCTTTTGGAGATATCATCAGTCGTTCTGATATCTCAGTGACAAAGCATGGTTTTTGCTTAAGAAGCCCGATTATCCGGCGCCGGTTTTTATTTCCCAGGATATCCAGCAGCTGGGAGAGTTCTGCCTGCTCATCACTCACTAACTCTATGTTAGTGATGCAAATATAAATAGGTGGGGTTTCAGGTATCAGATACGATAATTCGGTGCTTCATCAGTGATTGTAATGTTATGAGGGTGACTCTCCAGATATCCCGCCTGGGTAATCCTGATGAACCTGGTGCGGGCATGCATGTCTGCGATCGTTCGAGAACCAGTATACCCCATCGCTGATTTGAGTCCTCCGATCATCTGGTAAATGACATCCTGGACCGGACCTACGTATGGAGTAACCCCTTCAACTCCTTCGGGGACAAATTTTGTCTTCCCAATCTCCTTCTTCTGGAAGTACCGATCACTTGACACCCCTGAACTCATGACCCCCAGGGATCCCATCCCGCGGTATTGTTTATATTTGCGCCCCTGGATGGTGACAAGAGATCCGGGTGCTTCATCAGTACCGGCAAACAGGTTGCCCATCATGACCGAATCAGCCCCGGCTGCAATTGCCTTTGCCACATCACCGCTGTATCTTATTCCACCATCCGCAATGACCGGCACCCCGGCTTCTGTAGCGATTTCGGCTACATTTGCGATGGCAGTTATCTGGGGGACCCCAACACCGGCTACTACTCTTGTCGTACAGATTGATCCCGGACCGATACCCACCTTAAGTCCGTCAACCACTTCGCAAAGGGCCTGTGCAGCCTCTCGCGTCGCGATATTTCCTGCAACAATATCACAGGATATGCCGGCACGGATCTCCTTGACCGCTCTGACAACATTCAAATTATGTCCATGAGCACAGTCCACAACGATCGCATCCACCCCGGCATCAGCAAGCATCATTGCTCGTGCGTGATCAAACGGACCAACCGCTGCAGCAACCCTGAGATTGCCAGCCCGATCCCTGACTGCATTCGGGTACTGACTCTTCTCAAGAAGCTCTTGCATTGAGATGATCCCGATAAGCCGGTTGTCAGGGCCCACCACAGGTAGCCGCTCGACCTTCCTGCTGTACATAAGGTCAAACGCTTCGTCAAGGGTGATATCTTCTTTTGCAACCAGCGGTTCATGTGTCATGATGGACGAGACTTTATCTGATCCCCGCCTGGTCGCAATCGCTCTAATGTCCCTGCGGCTGACAATGCCGATCACCCGGCTGTCATCAACAACCGGCACCCCCCCGATTCCATGGACATTCATCAGTCGTTCGACTTCAGAGACCGTCACTTCAGGACCAACCGTCAACACGTCACGTTCAATAATCTCAGCCTCATGCTTGACCGCCTTTACCTCTTCCACCTCCTGCTCGGCTGACATATTCCGGTGGATGACTGAGATGCCACCAGATCTGGCCAGTGCAATTGCCATCGTCGAGGTGCTTACGGTATCCATCGCTGCACTGACGAGGGGGATATTGAGTGCAATATTCCGGGAAAATCTACTTGCTACATCTGCCTGATCCGGCTCGACTTCTGAAGCAGCAGGTTCGAGGAGGACATCATCGAAGGTCAGCCCACGGGGAGCTTCCAGCTTTTTTAGATACATATCAATGGACCATGCTAATCGCTTTCATAACCAGTTCTTCTCTGACAGTTGCCCTGCGATCGCCACCGCAGACCATTCCCCTGACACCAATGATGTCAGGGTCTATCCGCTTGAGAGTCTCCAGATCCTCAAACTTCAGAGAACCAGCCAAGGCAGCCCTCATACCAAGTGCCCGATTCAAGCGGGTAAACTCAGTCAGATCTTCCTCTGACATAAATTCAAACGTAGATCTTCCATCCTTGATCCCGGTATCAACCATGGTAACATCAGCTCCCTCCCGCGCTGCAATAGGCACCAGATCAAAGGGTGAGATCGTAGAAAGACGCTCCCAGTCAGAGTAGGCCGCAATCACCACGGTCTTTTCCGGATAGGTATCCTTGACCGCTCTGACCACTGAGCTGACCATTTCTGCGGCCTCATCTTTTCCGTCAAACATTAGCCCGATCTTAATATAGTCTGCTCCGGCAGCCGCTGCACCAAGAGCAGTGAGGGCAGCTCCGCCGGGCTTATAATCAAAATCACCGATTGCGGCACTGACCGGTTTATGGGTGAGGTCTTTGATAGCACGGATAATCCAGGGAAAAGAAGCACCGAGCGATCCCTCCTCAGGGCGTTTTACGTCAACAATATCGGCCGCAAGAGACTGTTTTGCCTCATCGATGCTGGCCGGGCTGACTAACAACTGCATACAATTTATGCAACTGGCATCTAAATAGTGATTACGTTTTTATATGGACCTTATCCTTGCAGCAGACCTGAAAGCCGGCCAGATTGTTCATGGTAAGAGTGGACAGCGGGATGAATACCGCCCGGTGAAAACACCCCTTGCATCAACCGCAGAACCATTTCAGTACATTAGGGAAATCCGGCCCCGGTATCTCTATGTGGCCGATCTTGACCGGATCACTGGAACAGGAGATCATGATGCATGGATCCCGAATCTTGCCGGGTGTGTGGATCTCCTTCTCCTGGATAGGGGTTGTCAGGGTCCTTCAGATATGCTTGTGCATGACCGGGTGATCAACATAATCGGGACTGAAACTGCGGGGAAAGAACTCAGCCTGTTCTCGGGGGGATACCTCTCAGTTGATATGAAAGGTGGGATTGTTATTCCAAAGGGACAGGATCCAATCACGCTTCTTGATGAAGTAGCAGGATACGGGTTTGAGGGGTGTATCCTCCTTGATATTGGCGGTGTAGGAACCAGCCGCGGGCTTGATTCGGTTTTTCTTGACCGGTGTCGTTCAGCCTATCCAGGGAGGCTTCTCTGGGGAGGTGGTGTTGCGACTATGGAGGATCTCTACCTTCTGAACGAGTCTGATTACGATGGAGCGATCATTGCTACCGCTCTGCATACCGGTGCGGTTCCGATTGATCTTATCCAGAGGGGGCGCTTGTGCTAATAACGATTGAAGGGATCGATGGGTCAGGAAAAAGTACCCTTCATAGTGTTCTCAGTGAACTGCTGATTGACCTCGATCCGGTAATGACCCGCGAACCGGGATCCACCTGGATCGGTGAGCAGGTCAGGCGTGCAATTGCTGAACGGGCTGATCCGATTGCTGAAGCTCTGCTCTTTGTCGCTGATCATGCCGCTCACCTGAGAACCCTGGTCAGACCGGCTCTTGCTGAAGGGCGTCTGATCATCTCAGATCGGTACATCGACAGCCGGTTTGCCTACCAGGAGGTCTCTCTGGCAGGGTCTCTTCTGGATCCTTCTGGATGGCTTCAGGCCGTCCACTCAGGGTGGACCATCCTTCCGGATCTTACCTTCCTGCTGGTCCTGCCGGTTGAGGTTGCTCTTTCCCGGGCAGCAAATCGGGGTTCTTCTGAACATTTTGAGAAGACTGAGGTTCTTTTGAAAGTGCAGGAGAATTATCTCCGTCGTGCGGGGGAGGATCCAGGGAGGTTTGTTCTCGTGGATGCAACCCGTCCAGAAGAATTTATCCGTACGTTTGTCGCAGGAGAGATACGGAGCAGGTATCTCAAAGGTCGGAGGAACAAAAATGGCTGAACGAAGCTCTGACTGGTTTACTCAGGCGCGTCATGATCTTGAAACAGCTGGGAAGAATGCCGATAATGGTGCTTATGAATGGGCCTGTTTTATCGCTGAGCAGGCAGCCGAGAAGGCTCTGAAAGCTGTGTACCAGAAGAAAAATGCCGAAGCATGGGGTCATTCAGTCTCTGACCTCCTTCGCGGTATAGACCATTGGGTAGAAGTGAGTGATGAACTAATCAGAGCTGCCCGACGATTGGATTCTCTCTATATCCCAACCCGTTATCCGAATGGACATTCTCATGGAGTCCCTCATGACCAATATGACAAAGAAGACTCAGACTCGGCCATCCGCAGTGCAGGAGCGATCCTGCGGTTCTGTGAGGATATTCTGGCTTGATTGTGATCTTGTCATCAATAGAATTGTAGAGAAGATCCCATTACTGGACTCAGATCCTGATGCACGAGAACTCTGGCTCTTTGGATCTCTGGCTGATAAACGAGCAGTTCCTGGCAGCGACTGTGATCTTCTCCTCCTCCTTATGCAAAGTGATCTGCGGTTCGTGGATCGGATCATGAAGTACCTGGAGATCTTTGATGACATTGGGATCGGAGTTGATATTTTCCCTTATACGCCTGATGAACTGGACAGTCCGATTGCCATGCAGGCCCTTAAATCAGGAAAATTACTATGGAAGAAAAGTTCGTTCCATCCATAAAGGGACCAAAGGGGTGGCCTTAACCACCGTGTTTGAGAAACCCAGCTCTTATTCCTTCTGTTCGATAGTGATGATCAGATCATCACCTGCGGTAATCAGATCCACGGCTGACCCGGCAACTGTGTAGGAGGTCTTTGGAATCACTGATCCTTCAGGGACTGCTATCTCTTGATCACCAACCATAACCGTTTTGGGGACATTCATGAGGCTTTCAAGCGGTAGAGCCTCAATTGCCTGCATGAAACCCTTTGCGTTCCCCCTGAGTTTCGGTCCGATAATGCCCAGATTAAAACCGACGCCGCATACAACCTCACGAAGTTCAGGTTTGCCTGCCATAAATGTCAGGGTGCAGTTCAGTGCCTGACTCCCGTCTCCTGCATCATCGATAGCAGATGGTGAATACACGGTCACCTTTCCCAGTGGTGCGTTCAGGGCCATCGATCGATCATGTTTATACCGACGTATTTCAGCAATGACCCGGACCAGAATATCCCCCGCTTCAGCTGCTTGTGCATCGACATAACTGAAACTGACCCAGGGCTGCTTGTGCACAGATCCTTCTCCCACAGATGACCATATCTCCTCGGCAAAATACGGCGTGAACGGAGCGAGCATCCTGCAGAGGGCATCAAGCACAATCTGGATCGTTGCACAGGCACCGTCTCTGCCACTGCCCCCATACAGACGTCCCTTGACAATCTCAATATAATTATCTGCAAGAATGTCCCAGGCAAACTCACGGATAGCCTTGAGCCCCTTATCAAACTGGTATGTCTCCAGTGAGAGGGTGACCTCTGCAACAGTTTTTGATAGTTTGGTCAGCAGCCACCGGTCAGCAAGTGCTGTCACCGGTGCCTTCTCATCATAGGCCTCACGGGAGAGCTGCATCAGGGCGAACCGGGAGATGTTCCACATCTTGGTCAGGAACCGGTTTGCAGCAACCACATCATTCCAGTTAAACTGGATGTCAGATCCGGTTGCCGCTCCTGCTGCTGCCCACTGACGGAGGGAATCGGCACCATACTGACTGAGTATCTCTTCAGGCACAGTCACATTCCCCCGGCTCTTGCTCATCTTAAACCCGTCTTCACCAAGAACCATCCCGTTTACCAGGATCTGTTCCCATGGTTTGCCCCCGGTAAGTGAGACCGCTCTCAGGATCGTGTAAAACGCCCACGTCCTGATGATATCATGACCCTGGGGGCGGATCTGTGCCGGAAAGAGAGGGGGCACCTTCTGGCTGCCATCCCATCCGGTTACATGCAGAACTGAGATGGATGAGTCCATCCAGGTATCAAGCACATCATTCTCAGGTTTGTATGAACTGCTACCACACTTCGGGCAGGGTCTCTTTGGAGCATCAGTTGTTGGATCAACCGGGAGATCTGACTCTTCAGGTACCATAACCTCTCCACAGTCTTTGCAGAACCAGATCGGGATCGGGGTTGCAAACAGTCTCTGGCGTGAGATACACCAGTCCCACTCCATCTGCTCGATCCAGTTCTCCATCCTCAGGAACATGTGCTCAGGGTACCAGTTTACTTCTTTAGCAGCTTTGAGTGCTGCTTCGTGAGGGATTCTCACAAACCATTGATGTTCAGAGAGGATCTCTATCGGCGTTTTACATCGCCAGCAGGTACCAACCCGCTGTTCCAGGGGCTGCTGCCGAATCAGAATTCCCTGACTCTCCATATCAGCGAGGATCTCCCTCCGGCACTCTCCCGATGACATACCACTGTATCTACCGGCTAGGGTAGTCATTGTCCCGGTCTTATCGATGGCCTTGCGCAGCGGCAGACCATGCGTCTTCCACCAGATGACATCCTGTTTGTCACCAAAGGTACAGATCATCACGGCACCGGATCCAAATGACGGATCAACTGCCTCGTCACTGATGATCTGAACATCATGACCAAAGATCGGAACCTTCAGCGTTTTTCCTGCTCTTCCTGCATACCGCTCATCTGTTGGATGTATAGCAACAGCAACACAAGCCGCCAGGAGTTCAGGCCGGGTGGTTGCAATCTCTATCCCGTCAAAATTAAAAAAGTTGAGAGAGGTAGTACGGTCACTATAATTGACCTCGGCAAAGGCAATGGCGGTCTCACACCTCGGACAGAAATTGACCGGGTGGTCGCTCTGGTATATCTGCCCGGCTTTGAGCATTCGGAGAAATGAGAGTTGAGTTTTGCCATAATAGTATGGCATCATGGTGATATACTCGGCAGACCAGTCTATCGAGAAGGCCATCCTTCGCATAGATGCCCGCATCTTGGTGATATTTGCCACGGTAAGATCACGACACATCTCTCTGAACTGCTGGCGGGGTACATCATTCTTGGTGATCTTATGGGTCTCTTCAACCTTTACCTCGGTTGGCAGACCGTGACAGTCCCAGCCTTGGGGAAACATCACATTATACCCCTTCATCCGCTTGAATCTGGCAATGAAGTCGATATAACACCAGTTAAAAGCGTTCCCGATATGGAACTCACCAGTAGGATAAGGTGGAGGCGTATCTATCACAAATTGTGGTTTGTCAGATCCTTTCTGAAAGTAATGGTCTTCATCCTTCCAGGTTTGTTGCCATCGCGTCTCAACCTCGCGATATTCATAATTCTTGGGGAGTTCCTTCAGGACCCGCGACATTGCTCATCCGTTTGTCATTTCTGGGTAATGTACCTGATGGGCCATGAGGATCACAAATCCGATAGTAATCTGTTCGTGTGGAAAAAAAGGAAAGAATGGAGTAAGGTGCGCTGATATCAGAATCCAGCGCCGATATTACAGATGGGAATCCCTGAAGGAGCGTTGGATGAGAGTGAAAGAGGTTTTTGCATGCTCTGTGCAGTGCTCATCGCAGATCGTGACTCCGCCTGACGGCCGGCTTTCTGGAGGGCAGTACTATACTTCACATAGAGATCCGATCCGGTGGTGCCAAGACTAATGGCTTTCTCATATGCTGCAACGGCATCAGCATACCTGGCAATCATAAAGAGGACTTCCCCGTAATCCTTCCAGACCGAGGCCTGGTTCGCATCCAGAGCAAGGGACTGTTCATAGGCTTCTGCAGACTCGTTCCCAAGACCAAGTCCTGCAAGTGCTTTTCCAGATCCGGCATATGAACCGGCATTAGATCCATCTAAAGCAAGAGATTTATTATATGCATCACGGGCATCCTGGTATTTAGTCATCTGGATCAGCACCCCGGCGTATGCATTAAGGATCGATGGATCCTCTTTGAGTGCCAGGGACTGACTGAAGGCAGCCTGCGCCTCTTTCCACCTGGATAATCCGGCAAGGACGGTGCCATACCGGGCAAGGAGATCCGGATCAGATGGAGATATCGCAATCGCCTTCTGGTAGGAAGCTGCTGCATTATCATACAGACCGAGTGCATACATCCCAATACCCTGTTTCTCCAGATCATCAACTGACATCGGATCAGGGCTCAGTTCTATCCCTGCATTGTTTGGAAAGATTGCATCATAGGAGTTCTCATCTGAAATATCCGCATTCGCAACCGTTATCTGATTGAAGGTCCAGGTCATGGTCGCTCCCGGGAGTTTTGCTACACAGTACGGGTTGAACATCCCCGTCTTCTGATAGGCATAGGCCGGGCTGAATTCGGATGATACATTGCCATCTCCAAAATTCCATTCAACACTGTCACACGCTTCCCCTCCCGGAAGAGTGAACTGGACCATAAGGGGTGCTTTTCCCTCATTTGGTGAGTAGTATGGTTCAGCAGCCACCGCTGAAATTAGTGCAATACAGAATAGTGATATCAGAATAAACGATCGTGAATCACTCTCTCCAACAAGACCGGACAATGGAGTTATCAACATAGAAGCGTACTTGTTGGACATCATCCGGTAAAGGATTTCTATCCCGATGATACTGATATCTTATCTGATGTATCGTCGAATGATATGATTATGATGTTATCGGGGAGATGGATTGCCTTGGCCGGTGCAATCATCCTGACCCTGTCTGCGCCGCTGATGCCCCCCGGGATGGTAGGGCTCTTCCTTATACTTGCTACTGGCCTTATCTTTCTGAAAACCGGCTCCCCCTCTCTCCCCGGTGCAATATTTTTTCTGGGCGTTCTGAGTATCACGGGTATCCTTCCAATCTTTGTTCTCTGTGCCGCAATGCTTATCGTAGCAACAAAGGAACTGGTATTTTCATATACAAAAGGCCATCCACTCGACTATGCCTTATCGCTTATCGCAGGTCTCCTGGTTGCAGCAGCAGTGATGGTGTATACCGGAGGGGGCACCCTGCTCTCAGTAGTTGTGGGCGTTACTGTTGCGATCCTTCTGCACTCGATCCTTTCAGAGAGGCCGTATGCCCTATTTGGAGAGCTGATTGGGGTTGCAATGATTATGCTCCTGATCGAGGTTCTTGAATATCAGGCAGACTTTCCCCTGGTTGCCACCGCTGCCATAATTTCTTTCGGGTTTGCGTACTTTGCCTACCGGCTAAAGACAGCAGACATACCCGGGCTCTTCTCCGCAGCCCTGATAGGGATCATACTCATCGTTTTTGCCGGCATCTCCTGGTTCCTGATAATGCTTGCCTTCTTCATTCTGGGGGCGGCATCCTCGAGATACCAGATCGACTACAAAAAGAGCCTCCACGTCGAACAGGAAAAGGGAGGAGTCCGGGGATACATCAATGTCTTTGCTAATGGACTGGTATCCACGGTGGCTGCTGTTGGATTTGGAGTGACGCAACATCCCCTCTTCATCGCGCTCTATATTGGGAGTGTTGCAACCGCTGGCGCAGATACAGTTGCGGGAGAGATTGGCGTATGCTCTGGTCGGCCATTCCTGATTACAACCTTCAAACCAGTTCCTGAAGGAACCAATGGTGGGGTATCAGTTCTTGGAGAGGTTGCCGGCCTCTTTGCTTCAGTCTTTATATGTGGTTGTGCAGTTCTTCTTGGGGTAGCAGATCTCCCAATCTTCATTGCCGGCGTCCTGGGCGGTCTGATCGGTGCTAACCTTGACAGCCTTATCGGGGAAGTACTTGAAAATAAAAAAATCGTTGGGAATGCAGGGACTAATTTTCTCTCTACCCTGGGAGGAGGGGTGGTAACCGCCCTCCTCTGGCTTATTCTACAACCAGTTATCTGATCACTGATGATGCAGACGGCATGCTCCTGCATCAGGTTTATCATATGCACTACAATCAGTACTCAATACTTGTACCATCTTCCTTTTGCGTCATATTCTCCTGAAATAACTACTTCAGGGACAAATGAGCTCGCTTTCAGGTAACACTGTTGTTTGTACACGATCAGGAACGGAATGAGGACCATGAAAAACAGACCAATTGTGATCGCAGAGATGAGGATACCATCAGGACCCAGGATATTCTGCCACTCAGGTATGCCAAATCCGGAAAATACCTTCTGCTGCTCTGCAACACTGAGGTCAATATACTGGGTAAATCGGTCTGAAAGCACCATCCCCCAGATCATGGCAAAGAAGAGTCCCAAAATGCAGGTGCTCACGATACTGACGATGATGTAGGTGATAGCAGGAAGGAATGATCTGCTTACGATCTCGTAACTCCGTTTCAACGAGTCAAAAGCCTTCTGTCCTTCTGAAATGGCCACATTATCCGCGAAGAGCGAGAATACGATGACCGGGACTGTTATTCCAATAAAGAGTCCACTTATCATCGCCGGATCATTTCCCAGACCCGCAATTGCAAAGGGGATACTGACCAGAAACAGGAGCAGGAATATGATGCCGATGGTAATAATGACAGGCATAAGGACGCGGAAAAACGAAAGCGGTGCGTTTTGTATGAAGGATGCCGGGGTGAAAGATCCGCTTGAGAGGCAGGAGAGTGCCCCTGCTACAAAGAGGGGAAATAGCGCTGCTCCAAGGAACATAAGTTTCCCGGAAATGAACGTCTCACCTGAAAATCCGAGCCAGACGGTGCAGGCTACCAGGATACCTGCATAGAACCCAGGGATCCAGAGTACCGGATGCCTGAGCATACGTATTGATTCTTTGAGTGAAGTTACCGGCATATCTATCGCTCCCGTGGCATTGCGACGATCTCCCTGACCTGGAGATCAAAGAACCGACTGGTATGTGATGGTCTGATGACACAGACCGTATCTGCACCACTCATCGTGCCTCCCAATGCAATCACCTCTGCATCTACTGGGACTACCCCCTGGTCTGCTGCAATCAGGACGCACTCAACTGCCACCTTCAGCCCGACTGCGACAACCCGTCGTAAGGCCTCTGCTACCGCTTCACTCCGGGATCCTCCTCCGATCTTTGGGGATGCAGAGAACGCGCGTTCGAGTCCAGACAGGACATGGGTACCGGTAATAATAGTTACCCCTTCTGACCTGAGCTCCTCAGCGAGTGCGGCATCAAACTCCCATTCTCCAGGTCTTGAAAACCCGACTACATGCGAAACAACAATTAACTGAATATCTGTGTCTTTCAGCAGATCTGCGGCGATACGTGCAGTTTGGCCACTTGTACTGGCGATGACCATCCTGGTGATTCCGAGTTCTCCGGCCCGTTCTGCTGCTATCTGTATGGCATCACGGGTGTTATCCGGGCCTGGTGTATCAAAATACCAGACTTTTTTTATGGAGTACCCCATACTTATCGGTTAGATCCCAAAGTTTAAGGTACAATCTATGATCACTCTCGCACTGGCAGGAAAACCGAACTGCGGAAAATCAACCCTTTATCGGGCGGCAACCATGGCGCCGGCTGAGATTGCCAACTATCCCTTCACTACAATAGATGCAAACCGCGGAGTCTGCTATGTCCGGGTCCCTTGCCCCTGCACCGCTCTTGCGCAGCGATGCGGGGTCTGTCTTGACGGAATCCGGTATGTAGCACTCCATCTGATAGATGTTGCAGGCCTGGTCCCTGAAGCCTCAACCGGGAAGGGGCTTGGAAACCAGTTCCTGGATCATCTCAGACAGGCTGATGCGATTATCAATGTCATCGATGCCAGTGGGGGGACTGATATGGAAGGAAATCCGGATGACATCGGATCCCACAATCCACTTGATGAGATCCCGATGCTGGATACTGAAATGACCATGTGGCTGTATGGCATCATTGTAAAGCACTGGCCAAAGATGCAACGTCAGGCACAGGCAAAAAATTATAATATCCATGCAGGCCTTGCAGAACTGCTCGCCGGGCTCTCGATTCGCGAGGAGCATGTCGCAGATGCTGAGCGTGAGTCAGGGATCACGCTCCGGACAGTTCACCCAGATGATCTTATTCCATTCTCACGACTTCTTATGAAGGTCTCAAAACCGATGATCCAGGCGGGAAATAAGGCTGACCTAGCTCCTGCCAACCTGATAGCCTCTCTCACTGCAGCTGGTATTCCCTTGATCTGTGGTGCAGCTGAACTGGCCCTCCGAAGTGCTGCAGAACATAAGGTGATAGCCTACCGGCCAGGGGATCCCTCCTTTACCATTCCTGATGACGGGAAACTGAATGCTGCCCAGAAGGGTGCTCTTGAAAAGATCCAGTCCTTTATGGCAGAACATAATGGAACTGGTGTTCAGCAGGTGATCAACCAGGCGGTATTCGGGCTGCTCGATCGGATCGTTGTCTATCCGGTTGAAGATGAGACCCATCTGACCGATGCAAAAGGGCGGGTGCTGCCAGATGCATTCCTGATGAAGAAAGGGTCCACCCCTCATGATCTTGCATATCAGGTTCACTCAGATATCGGGAAGGGTTTCTTGTATGCAATTGATGCAAAGACAAAGATGAGGATAAAGGAGAATACTGAACTGAAAGATGGTGACATCATCAAGATCGTCAGCACGGCAAAGTAACTTCGCCACTTTTTTATACTTATCAGGAGATGTTCAAGTATAATGGGTGGTGAGGTTTTCCAGGCCCAGGTTCTCAGGAATTTTTTTGATACTATCACCGGTACTGACCGAAATCTCACCCGGATCTATATGTGCGTGATCAGTCTTGCCAGACTCAAAGGGGAGGATCCTGATACCATTGGAAAACTGGTTGATCAGCTGAAGCAGAGTAAGGTCAAGAAAGAGCTCTCGGTTGATGTGCTTGATTATATGTGCGCTGCTGCAACTGAGCTTCATATCTCTGCGGTACAGACAGCATTCGGAGTCCGTGAACTGCATGAGGTCATGCAGGACTTTGATGGAATTAGTCTTGATACGCTCTGATTTTTTTTAGTAACCACCGTGTTCATATAGGGCGGCCGTGAACCTTTGGTACAATCATGAAGGTCTGTATCATGTGCGGTGGTGAGGGAACCCGACTTCGTCCGCTCACCTTCGAACGCCCAAAACCCTGTATTCCGATCGTCAATAAGCCCTCAATTGAGCACCTGGTATCACACCTCTCCAATCTTGGATTTCACGACGTTATCGTTACTCTGGGGTACAAGGGGGATGATATCGAGACTTCGCTTGGAGACGGAGCACTCCTCGGAACCCGGATTGTCTACGTATATGAAGAGACCAAGCTCGGGACTGCAGGCAGTGTTCAGAACGCGCAACAATATCTGGGCGATAAACCTTTTCTGGTGGTTGGGGGAGACCACATCACAGACATTAACCTTCTTGAGTTCTATCGTGAACATCTGAAGAGCTCTGCGCTGATTACCATCGGCCTCATCAGTGTTGATGAACCTTCTGAATATGGCATTGCTGAGATAGATGTAAATAACCGGATACGCAGGTTTAGTGAGAAGCCAGGGCCGGGTGAGATATTTTCAAACCTCGCCTCTACCGGCATGTACATCTGTTCTCCTGACATCTTTGAGCATATCCCAAAAGGAACTAAGTTTGATTTTGCCAAGGATCTCTTCCCGCTCCTGATGGAGAAGAATCTTATCCTCAACGGCTGGCTTGCCCGGGGTAACTGGTCAGATGTTGGCAGCCCGGCATCACTTCGGCAGGCTGAAAAGTGGATGCTGCAGGATATGCAGTATGCGAATATATCCGGTGACCTGGATGTAAAAAATGCAAACATCCAGGGACCGGTTGACTTTGGCAGTTCTATCTACTTAGGTAATAACAGCCGTATCGTCGGCCCGGTGGCCATTGGAAGCGGGACATCTATCGGGGATAATGTCTTGATTGGACCGTACACTTCTATCGGAAGGAACTGTGTGATCCGGAATAATGCGAGGATCCTATCATCCTCGATATACAACCGGGTTGTTATTGGGCAGGGAACCGCGATATCAGGTGCTATCATTGATAATGATACAATGATCGGTGACACCTGTTGTATTGAGCATGGTTCAGTGATCGGGCCGCGATGTGTTATCAGAAATAAGGTGACTATCCACTCGAACACCCGGCTCTGGCCTGATGTCGTCATTGCAGACGGGACGGTGGTCAAAGAGCATGTTCTGAATGATGCTTACGACTCCCGTTGCGAAGGGTCCTGATCCCCCTTTCCATTTCCGGAATTTGGTCCCCCTCCCACTACGATCGCTCCACCAAAGCGATGGGTTCCGGCAATGAGCGGGTGACGGGCATAGTCCAGAATCTGGATATCATGAATTGATTTCAGATTCATCGCCCGTGCAGTGCGCTCAAGGCCCAATTCAAAATCTTCATCTATTTCGATAATGTAGGCTTCAAGTATCTTAATGCCAAGCCTGCTTGCCGCAACCGCACGATGATGCCCGTCTACGAGAATATTCTGACCCGGCTTTTTTATGATGATCACCGGTTCTACAAGTCCCTTCTGGATCTCATAAATCCGCCCCTCCAGTTCATCCATATATATCCGCGACTGGGTTGGCAGAAGGCCCTGGACCATCACCGGCCCTTTGGTGAGGTGGGGTTTTATATTATGCAATCGCTCGATGGTATCGATCAGTTTGTATACTTTATCTGGGGATACATGCTCGATCTGGGATCTGACTACATCGGTGTTTGATATGATACCCAGAATCTCATTCTTCTCATTCACTACCGGGAGTTTCTGGATACCAGACCTGATGATGACCCGTGCTACGTCCCCGAGTGCCATTTCAGGATCTGCCACAATCAGATGCTGACTCATGATCTCCCGCACTGATGTATCGGGGTGGGCGAAGAGGAGATCCCTGGCCGATATGTACCCGACAACCACCTTACCTTCGACAATGGGGAACCCGTCATGTGATGTGACCTTGATCGCCGTGATAACATCCCGCGCGGTAGCAGTTATTGAGACGGTATCCACATCAGCGGTCATATAATCCTTGACTCGCTTCTTATCCATATAGGAGGTAATTCAGTCTGTTTAAACTTCAACGCTTCGGTATGATGTCCGGATACCCCGGAATAGGGCAGTCCCCTTCTTCCGGACATCAGGCTGAATATCAGAATGCTGCCTCTATTGCCCGTAACCTACGTTTATTTTATTGTATGGTGACATAATAAGGATGAAAGGATTCCGGCATAAGCCAGAGGGGACTAAACATGAGCCGGTAAACTGGACCAAATACGCGGTTATTACTGCGTGCGTTCTCTTTGCCGTCTTTATGGTCGTCTCAATGCTTGGGATGTCCTGGCTGAACATCTTCAGTCAGGCTAAGCCCGGGAACACTGCAACGGTGGACTTTACCATACGTGATGCCCAGAACAGGCCGGTTGTAACTACCAGCTCCAGCATCTTCCAGCAGGCCCAGGAAGCAAAAAATCTCGTGCTCATGGCAGATAAATTGCCGGTGAGAGTGAATATCTCGGAAACGAAGGATCTTGTTGCGATTCAGGTTGTCAATCCAACCAATCAGTACGGACTGATCGACTTTGGTCTCTTCAAACCTGAACTCGATGCAATTAATGAGGGAGTGACCGGGATGAAAGTTGGTGAGTCAAAGACCATCACGATTCAGACTGCAGCACAGTTCAGCAGGACTATGAGCCTGGCACAGTTTGCCAATATCACGGGTGAAGACTTTACGAATGCAGCAGTTGGGGACCAGGTACCGATCGCCTTTACTGAGAGTCCCCAGATCGCAGTTGATAATGCAACGCCGTCAACCTATCTGAGAACCTCTACTATCGTTGCAAAGACCGGTGAGAATGTGACGATCAACTACGGGTATCCAACCATTGATATCTCGCTCTACCAGTTAAATACCAAATAAATGGGTTATACGCGGTAGGCATATACACGCTTTATCGTACTTGCAACCTCAAATTTCCCTCTTCTTTTTGTTACAGTCCCGTTGCGCATCCTGATATGCCCGATTCTTGCCTTCACTCCCTTAATAATATAAACATCCCCGACAACAAACTTCTCATCACCTTCGCATCGTACATAGAGTGGCAGGGTCTGCCACCCGTGATGGACAGAGAATCTAACAACTACCTGGTCGATGACCCGGGTCCAGAGAGTGTTGATATCTTTTGCGAGAGCGCGCTCCAGCCTCTTATCCCCAGATTCAATCGACATCACCTCTATGGCTGAACCCTCCCCTCCTTCACACTCTGCAATAAGACTATCTCCGACAGATACTTCCTCATCTTCTGCAAGTTCACAGTGACAGACGGTAGACTCGCCTTCTGTGCTCACAATCGATTTCACCATTATGAGAATGGGCTCCTTTGGTGTTGGATGCCGGGATGTGGCTCCGCAGATGCTGCACTTGATAACCATATTCTGTGTGCGGCTGAGCACCTCATGATCAGTCTCTTCATCACAGGTGGTACAAAATGATTCAATAAGTTCCATTCATTATCAATAGAGGAGATCAGTGTAATAAATGGGAAGGGCGGTAGAGCGATTTATTGCGTATGGACATCCGGAAGTGTTGGGAACTCACCAGACTACGTTTGAGATTACAGCCGAAGATCACCTTACCGCAGCCGGGAACTGTATCATCGCAGTAAGCGCAGAAAAGGGCGCATCAGACCTCTCGTCAGCATTTCGTGAGATTATGATGACTCCCGGTTCTTTCCTGGAGACCGAACTCATCTGTGATGATATCAGAGTTATAATCTGTGGATCTGGTTCGACATCGATGACTCTTGACCATCCAACCGATCTGGTATGGCGGCGATCTTCATTCACCTGCGGCAGAACTATCGGGATTTGTGCAGATCATACTGCAGCAACCCTCCCCCGGAACTTAATCACTCATCTTCGAAAAGGATCAGTCATTGAGGTAATCCTGACTGCCTCAACAGGGTACCCCCCAGGTCAGTCGTGATGATGAAGAAAAAATATCTTTTGGGTGAAAAACGTCAGAATAGATAAACCAGAGTGTATTGTGCCGTTGTTTATTAATATTCATACGAACATACCTGATTAAGCAATAGATTGGAGGTTAATTACACATGGATAAAATGGGACTTGGTATGCTGATCGGGGGAATCATCCTGATCATTGCAGGCGCGCTCGGAATCTATTACTTCCTGCCAGTTGTTATCACCTTTGTTGAGGGTGGTATCGGGATCGCACTTCTTCTTGCAGGAATCATGTTTGCCGGGATCGGTGTGATCCTCGTCAAAGACTAACTCTTTTTTTCGGGAAGGGGAGATCGGCTTCCGGGTTTTTTGCATCCAACGATCGAATCGACTCACCGATCGGGCCCAGATAGTATGAAATAACTATCCCTTCAATTAATGTTACTCACGATTGAGGGATTATTGGCTGGATGCCTCATTTACGCTGATACTGATAAATTGACCCAAATAATTTCCCTTCATTGGGTGAGGAGGCGTTGAGCTTGTTCAACATAATAT
>DATMXW010000032.1:0-7529 GCA_035561295.1 Methanospirillum sp.
CCATTATATAGGTTGTGGATTATATCCAGAATATCTAATGAAGATCTAAGTCCGAACCGAGTAATACGCTGAAATGGTAAAAGTTGATGAGGGAATTCAGATACCACGCACCTTACAGTCATAAGAAAGTTTCATTCATGAGTATCGGGCAGATTCAAATCGCGTAAAGACTCGGGTTCGCATTACATCAATCCTGCTCCTGTATCTCCACCCACAGATGAAGATCCCGATAACTTGCATTAATCCGATCCATCCCAGTAATATCTCCTGATGGGATCGTCTCATTATACAGTAAGAACTCAATCCGATTGTAATCTCCCGAAGGAACTGACAGATTGTAAGGAATCACTTCAGTCATATTATGAGAAAGAGTAACATTTAGTGTATCCAGGTGAGACATTGAACTCACCAAAGAACCATCTCCCACTTCGTCAACATCCATCCTAACAAGATACGTCTCGACTGCATAGGAGACATTGCGGAACTCGTGATTGCCAACACCGATAAAGATAGGATAGACATTCCCCGGTACAATTCTTTCTGGATAATCTGCTGCCATCTTCTTCTCCCCCAGAATATAAAATTCTGTAAATTTTTCTCCCTCCTTGGGCACCACGATCACATAGACGGTAGTTGCAATCGCAACAACAATGGCTATCAGCAGGATGTACGAGAGAACCCGATCTATTCGTGAACTCGTAGATTGAAAAAAATCATCTTTGAACCCCTGTACAAGTTCAATTATTGGAAACTCATATCGCTCCCCTGTCGCCAGCAATGATCTTCTGAACTGACTTATCAACACTAATACTATAGTTAGGGCAGTCAGAAAGACGACAATTGGGTCAAGCCGGATTCCATAGGGAGTATAATTCAGAGCCAGACCACAAAGAGGAACCATCGCAATAGAAAGACCAAAGGAGAGAACTATCCGCTCAATCAGCTCAAGATCCTCCTTCCCCGGGAAGATTGCGGCAATTAGGGTATACCCGGGAATAAAGAGGATCATCGGGATTGCAAAAACAACCCTAAGGGGACTAGCATTTAAAACAGGCAGATAAATGCATGCAACGGATGTAAGAAGCCATACAATAACTATAGTAAGATCAGGGAAGATCTTCTCCTCAAAGAAGGCTGAGTATATAGTTTCAAACGTGTATTCCCCCTGGTCTGCCCGAGTCATGATACCGATTGGTTGAAGATGGTGATTAGGATTGTCATTCCTGACCAGCATGGCTATCTCATCAGAGTACAAACTATGGCTATCAAGTAACAAACTCAGAATAGGTCATAATATGAGCACAAGAATACTAGCACGCATCCTCTGCTTCCTGATTATATCTGTAATTCTCTTTAACCCGGTTCAGGCATTCACTGCAGAATCTCTTACCGTAGAGATCATTAACGACGGAGATGCGCGAATATCATTCAACTATACTCTGACTCTCATGGAGCAGATTGCCGTCTATGTAAAGATTGCAAACCCGAACGAGGAGCTAAAAAAAGCCCTTGAGAGTACTTTTCATCTTCCGGTCACGGTTGAGAAAGTTACAGATTCCTCGGCTGAATTGTTGGTGAGCAGGTATGCACACTCAGTCCCACAAGGCGATAGAATCCTAATGGAGACCCCGGTTCTGTCATTTGCGGCTGCTGAAAAAGTGTTGCAGAAGTACTGGTTCGCGCCACTAGTACATCCAGACTACTCCCCACAGATAACTACCATAATCTATCCGGATGGATACACCGAGACATTTCAGGATCAGATAACCATACCAAAAACAAGTCACCTTGTCAATAACCCCATCACGTAACCTGGCCAACCGGTGCATTTGTTCTCAATTTTAAAATTTTTTCCGCGCACCGTGATGACATCCCTTCTCGTTCATTTTTGATTAGAAATCTGAGGAAATAAAAATCGTACAACAACCTGATCCCGATCTTTTTCTGCCCGGCATCGTTCAACCATAACAGGCTGCTTCAGCATACTTACCAGAAATATACCAAGCAAACTACAGATTGCACAGGGATTCATGGTACAACAGGCAGGAGACTCGACTGCAACTCTTTGGCATCCATCAGTCAGACAATACCCGTTTATCCGAATTGTCATGCTGTCATCAGTCCAGGAGACCACAGTCTTTTCCGCTATCTCAAGTGTGTCTGCCACACATTCCTGAATTAAAATGTTCAACCCTTCACGATCTTCAGGAATAATCAGTCGATGATTCTGGATCAGAATATCAAACAGAGTCTCACCCGCTGGTGGTACCAGAATACCAATCCCACCAGGCCCTGAAACAAACGAATCACCCTCAAGTTTTTCCCCCTGATAAGTAGTAACGGGCATAAATTGCATTACCTTTAGATGGCCACAGAGGTCCCCGGGAAGTAACCATGCGGACCCCATAATACCAAGATCTGCAGATACCCGGCAGAGATTGATCATACTCTGAACCGGAAGAAGAGAAACAAACCTACTATCTATCGATTCTTTTTTTGAAAATGTAAGAAGCAGAATTCCAATGAGAAATAAGATTACTGCCGAAAGAATCACAGTAGCGGAGGTGATATCTCTCCGGTCTGTAAGATAGATAATACCCAGAAAAATCCCTGACAGCAAGATCAGAGAAAAGGAACTAAAAAAATATTTGTCAGGCACCATACGAGACATCAAAGATCACTCCGAAATTCACGTGCCAGACGATACTCAGAAACAAACCCATAAAAAACCACAAAAGCTCCCCCGCCAAGGATAACGATTCCAGGAATGAGTACATGATGAGAATTATCCAGAAAAAAAACAGAAATCAATACCATCGCAGAATAAATCGAAAACCAGAAGACCTCACGGTGTGTCACCGGAGTTTTATATTGCTGCAGGAAAATACCGATTATTGATATCTGAACGATTACACTCATCCAGGGAAGAACATTCCATACTGCAATTGATGCCACCTGCCCAATTATCAGTTGGATTATTTTTCCAAAAGGTAATATTGGATTAAACCTCCAGATTACCAGGTACATACACCCAAGAACAGGATAAGGAATCCAATCCGGATCAAGAACCATTGCGCTGATTAATACCAAACAGAAAATAAACCCTGCCACCCATGCAGAATAATTCAACATCTTTATAATCCTTCGATTTGAACGCCACGTAATCTTTTTTGGAGTGGTACCTCTCTCAAATCCTTTCTCGTTGCCAGAGTCTTTACGATGAACCTGATATTTCGATGGTGTGCGAGTGCCGCAATATCCTGAATATGACTTAGATCCCCCTGACATAGCGAATACACAATGATCTCAGTAATTCGATACAACCCAAGAATACGAGCCATACTCGCATGAAAATGAGAACTCCGAGCATGGGTCATGTGCTGTTGATACCGATCAATTATCCGGGTGAGAAAAAAGCTCTTTGATTTCTCCCGTTCTGTTCCCTCCAGGTACTGTTCCCACTGATCAATCCGGGTCCTGATATCAGATCTCCGATTGACGCGATAAAAATGGTTGATTCTATCGTGCGGATGTAACTGCTCTCTAAGTACAGCCATAAACCTGCTTAGATCAATCATATTATCGCATTGAAAACAGACATTTGGGCCAGAGATCAGGACCAAAGCGAAAGGATTCTTTTGTGTAAGGAGATCTTCTATCAATCCGGATACTGCGCTTATTAATCTTGTAAATTCCTCCTCTTGAGATAACAGTGCGCGGTCAGGAAGATCTACAATGATCAGGGGATGCCCCTTTTCAGAAGAAGCGTATTCCCGTACATATGTCGTTCCTCGTTTGGCTGAGATCTTCCAGTCAACATGCCTGATATCATCGCCAGGGAGATATTCTCTGAACATTCTGATACTGTACCCATGAGCAGAGCCGGGACGTTCCAGTTCTCTGCCTTCCTTTAGATACCTGAGAGAATGATCAAAAAGGGGATATGGTTGTACCTGCAGAGTCGGACCTGAATACTCCTTCCTTCCAAGAATGAGCTCTATCTCAAAAAACGGATCCCGCATGGTGACCTGTCCCCCGGGAAACAAAACCGACCCGTGAATCAGGGGGATGATGGAGTAACAGAGTACATGCGAATGTTCTCCTTCATGAAGAGGATGAGTTCCGGATTCACCTAACTGCGTACAAAATTCAGGAGTGGTATCCTGATAGATCACTTCCATATGTTCAGGAACCTGGATATTGACCTCTGATGTCACCATAGCATGGCTTCCCTGCCGGATTAGCCGCTTATCAGTACCCCGGGTAACAGAGAGACTCATTACGATAATCCGTATCTTGCTCATAAAGATACGATACCTGATGAAAAGCAGGAATGCCAGGGATACTCCTGCAGCAAGGATGGATGGATCATCCAAAATCTGAGCGGTTATAAAAAGGATCACGGCTGATCCTCCAATTATCCTCGCACATGCCCGAGATCTCACAGCGTTAAGGTACCTCAACCGTCTGGAGGATCTCCTCTATAATTTCAGAGGTTCTCAATCCTTCTATCTCTGCTTCACGGGTGAGAGAGATCCGATGCATCAGGACAGAGCGCGCAATCTTCTTCACATCATCTGGGATGACATACAATCTCCCCTCAAGTGCTGCAGCTCCTTTTGCTCCTTTCACAAACGCAATCGATGCCCGGGAAGATACTCCAAGTCCGATATCCGGATGCTCACGCGTTGCGATAACAAGATCTCTGATATATCGATGCACCGGATCTTCCATCCGAACGCGCGATACCAGATCGATTGATGTGAGCAGTCGGCCAGGATCCGTGACCGGATGTATGCCGGTAGCAAAAGTCCTCCAAGTAAGATTACCCCTGGATGCCCTCCTGATGATTTCAAGTTCATCATCAGAGTTGAGGTGTTGCACAGAGATACTGAACATGAACCGATCCCGTTGTGCCTCTATAAGGGGAAAAGTTCCTTCAAGCTCAAATGAGTTCTGCGTCGCAATAACAATAAAAGGCCGTGGAAGGGGGAGAGTGATCCCATCTATGGTTGCCTGACGCTCACTCATAGATTCAATAAACGCAGATTGAGCTTTAGGATGGACTCGATTCAGCTCGTCAGTTAAAAGAATATTGGTAAAAATCGGCCCCTTACGAAGTGTGAATTCCCCGGTATTTTGATTATAAATTTGCACCCCGATCATATCAGCGGGCTGAATATCAACCGCCCCTTGAATACGCGCAAATTCACAGCCCGTTATTATTGCTATCCCTTTGGCGATAGTTGTTTTTGCAGTCCCGGGAAGACCCTCTATAAGGATATGCCCTTCAGCAAGAAGTGCTATGAGAATCAGTTCAGTAAGATCCTGGTTTCCAACTACAAACTCAGCTAACTTTTCTGATATGTTCGTATAGAGGTGACCTATTGATGAGAGATCATCATCTGAATTACTAATTGTGTCATCATGAGTCATGATCTGGATCCTAATACTTGTCTATTCAGGATGATAGGAGAGTAGTATACTCCCGAATGGTCAAGAGAGTGATATCACCATAAAGCACTGGATTATTCATACGGTTCAGTGTTACCCACATCCTCTCCGGCTTGACGTCTGGATGAATACCATTCCACACAGGGTATAACCAATAACATGAGAGCAATGATCACCAGTTTCACCAGGAGTTGAGTCCGGATTATTTGAACCACCTCTCCGAGCCCTTCGGAAACAACGGTCCTGCTCTTCACCTGCTCAATTAACAGGAACGGGCGATTCTGGATAAGGTTCGCAATAAATTTCTGATTACCCCAGTTATCTCTCATTCTGGTCATAGAATTGATGAAGATACTGGAATCCGAGAGAACAATCACCTCTCCTTTCCCAAAGGGTTCATGTGCGAGTACAGATTGTTTGCCTAACATTTCACCGCCAGAGATCCTACGATTCAGATCAGAATCAATCCAACTCATAATACTGGACTCAAGAAGCGATTCGCCTCCGATGAGAGTCGCAGCCTTATCCAGAACTAATGAAGTGACCCGAACAGTCAGAGGATGCTCAGCAATTGGTATTGTAGTTACGATATACGAGTCACTATATGCCCGGTCAATACTGGCAAGAACACCAGGACGGATGCGGATGTGAGATCCGATTCCTTTCAAAAGATGATTCCCGACATCAGTATCATCTGCAAGAATGAGGGTATTCCCACCTTCTACGAACCGTCTCACCTGAACGATCTCATTATCAGAATATCCCTCACCAGGAGCGATTATTAGGAGCGTTGAGTTTGTTTTATCGGTGAGGAGGGAAAGGTCAGATATTTCACGGCAGGTATGAGGATCAAGAAGCGAAAAGAATACAGACGTTCCATTCCAGTCAATATTGCATCTGCTATACTCCAGGTTGTTCGTAGACAGATGCACCCCGAGCAGAAGAAGAGAGCTCAGAACTATCACAATAACAAACAGATTCCTACTTCCGATCATAGTCTCCAGAAAGGGTTTGTATCTCATCTACCGATCTTCCCAGAGCGATTAGATCTTCTTCCCGTTGAGATCCACCATACCGGATCTTCTCATAGAGCTTGACACCTGATACAATAGTATCTGTATAGGGAGAACTACTGATCAGAGAAGACACTTCACGAGGTGTAAGTGTCCGTAAATACTTCTTTGAGAATTCAACAGAGATCAGATCCAGGAACTCCAAATATTTAAGGTGAGCAACTTCACTGATATTTGGTACCAGTTCCTGATTCTCTCCTTCAGGAAGACTTATGCTGAATTTTTGGGCGTTAGTCGGGTTAATCATTTCATTCTGATCAGCCAATGGTCCCATGATGCTGTATTCATCTTTCTCTTCTTGTCTACTCCAGGAATTTTTTCGGATTCTTAGAAGATACAATCCAGCACCGGCAAGGACAGCAGTTATACTAACGATAAGTATAGAATACCAGTGGAACTGAGAACGAGAGGGAGTAGATTTTCCAATTGAGGTGATAGAAGTACCTGTTGAAACAACCTCATACACAGTGCTCTCTGAAGAATGTAACGGGAAATTATTATCGCTAAATTTTGTTGAAATAAAAAAAGTTCCTTCAGGAAGTGAAAGATTTGAATAATATCCCCCAACATCTGTTGTATAAACAGTCTTCCAGGTCTCATTATTAACTTTTATTTGAACAGGGGCTGTTTGAACAGGTTTTTTGCCCGACAGAATCCCTGAAATTAGAACTAGTGGTTTGTCCTTTACAGCTTTCAACGTGAGCCCAAGTGTTGTATTACCAGCGGTAACTACAAGGGATTGAGGGTGTGAGTGTACCCCCTTCCATTCAGCTACAAGGTCATGCACTCCTGCAGAGATTTTTCCAATTTCATAAGAGATTTGAAACTTACCAGTCTCATCAGATATGGTAGTGACGAGAGGAATCGTATCAAGGAGGATAACAATCTGCTGATTGGTAGGAATACCCCCGGAAATATATCCGAAACATCGCACTGGATCGCGATACGATCCATTATCCGGTTCGGTCAAAAAGATTATGTTATAATTTTGAGATAGATCAG
>DATMXW010000033.1:0-9373 GCA_035561295.1 Methanospirillum sp.
GATTAATATTAACTTAAAATTAACCCATGATCAACACAGAAGCATAGTGCCTATAACAATCCACAAGAAACTCTGAAAAACCCGATTCCCCTGATATTTATTCTTGAGAAATGACCGCCATATTTGAGAACAGGGAGAGACAGATACTATACCTGAAGTTTGTACGTATGATACCACTCAATACCAGGAAAGACGTAATCTATCTTAACAATGCCGCTACCAGTTGGCCCAAACCAGGTGAAGTCCTGAGAGCAATTCAGGAGTCTCTGGCCTCTCCGTTCTTAGGTGGGGGGAGGAGTGCAGATAAAGCAGCACAGGACTATATCTGGTCGGCTCGAACCGCGATAGCTGATCTTGTCGGGGTGCATGAAGATGAACGGGTTCTCTTCTCACACAACGCAACAGATGCACTAAACTCACTAATTCAGGGATTCCTTTCCCTCCATACAGAACCAGTTCATGTTATCACTTCAGTCCTTGAACACAATTCTGTCCTCAGGCCCCTGTTTGAATTAGAGCAGGCAGACCGGATCCGCTTATCCCTTCTCCCGATGAAGGGAGCATGCATCGATTACGAAGAGATGACTGAAGTAATTACTCATGATACCAGACTTGCAGTTCTGACTCACGGGAGTAACGTGCTGGGATCTGTGCAGAATATCAGAGAAATTGGAAACATACTCAATGATAATGAAATATATTTCATCGCTGACGGTGCACAGACAACCGGACATATTCCACTTGCGATTGATGACATGCCGGTTGATGCGTATGTTTTTACCGGCCATAAAGCCTTATTTGGGATTCCGGGAACCGGGGGATTCATCATAAAAGATCCTGAACAGATTAATCCGGTACAATTTGGCGGTACGGGATCAGATTCCTCCTCACTCACTCATCCCCGGGAGATTCCTGAGCGATTTGAAGCAGGCACCCATAATTTTCCCGGTCTTGCAGCACTTGCAGCAGGGGCTCAGTATATTCAGTCAGTAGGGCAGGAAGTGATCGAGAAAAAGGGGATCAGACAGACCAGGATGATGATTGAAAGACTCAAAGAGGAACCAAATATAATCATACAAAATGATATCCCCGAGATTCCAATAATATCCCTGAATATCAACGGGCTTGATAATGATGATCTTGGTTTTATCCTCACGAGGAAGTATGGGATTATTACCCGTTCCGGCCTTCATTGTGCCCCCTTAATTCATAAGGAAAAAGATGGCGGTTTGGGATCAGTGAGGCTCAGCCTCTCCTGGTTTACAAGCGATGAAGAATGTATACAGGCAGTACAGGCAATATCAGAGGTTGCAAGAAGTGCGAATTGTTCGGTCAGTCAGGCATAAAGTCTGTGTGGATGGTGCCTTTATGCGTGAAGTCATCGTCGATCTCCCCGTATCTGAAACATTTATTAATTTTTTACGAAACTTCGGCACGGTCTTGACACTTCCGGAGATGGGTCCGGGTTTTTTCAAATTTGATCTAAAAGATGGTTTCTCTATGAAGGGATGGGAGGGAGATACCGGTATGGAGATCCGATTTCGTCAGGACGTCATGGATCTCTGTGAGGATTTTGTATCAGCACTCCTGTATTATTATCACGACGGAAAACCTGATGTGGATAAATTACGCAGGATGGCAGGAACTCTTGAGGACAAGATTCAGATGAGACGAAATGGAGCTCCCACCCGATAATCAGGAACATCAAAATCCTTTTGAAACCAGGGCAGATGAGTATGATCATTGGTTTGTTACTCATCATTCCCTTTTTTTAAAGCAGCAGAATTTGATTCGACCCTATATCAGGAACACAGAGGGAATGATCCTTGAGATAGGCTGTGGACCCGGCAGATTTGCCTCCGGACTTCTTATTCCATTTGGAATAGAACCTTCGCGTCCGATGTGCCGGTTGGCATACATGCAGGGTATTTCAATAACTCAGGGGATCGGAGAATTCCTTCCATATCGAAGCAGAAGTATAGCTCAAGTAGTTCTCATAGCGGTTCTGGGATTTCTCACCCGTCCCACTTGTGTGCTCCAGGAGATCCAGCGATGTATTATTCCATCTGGTTCACTTATCGTAGTCGATATAGATCTGGAAAGTAAAACCGGCCAACGATATCTGAAAAAACAGATATCATCGACTTTCATCTCGAGGGCATACCTGTATTCTCAACAGGAGATCATCACCCTTCTTCATAATAACGGTTTTATAGTATCATCGTTCAAGCGTTCTGCAGATCTTATTCTGATAACCGGAGTATCTGATCCTCATTATCAATGTACAACATCGCCTCCTCCGGGTGAACATGTACAATCGTAAAATGGTATAGTACCCATGTCTGACCCAATCCCTAGTACATTAGATCGGGAATCATCCCATATTACCATCCTTGGAATTGATGCAGGTTCTACCCGGATTAAAGGGGCACTATGGACTGGATCATCTTGGATTATGCATTCAATCTCCTCAGGTGTTTCCTATGAGTGTGAGGTCACCAACCTCATTGAAACGATCATTCATCATGCCGGCTTTACTCCAGAAACCATTGTGGCCACCGGATATGGACGCAAGATGGTCCCGGGTGTTTCAAAAGTCCTCAATGAGATCGGGTGTCATGGGAAAGGAGCCGGTTATCTGGTTCCAGGATGTAGGACAATAATTGATATTGGTGGTCAGGATGCAAAAGTTATCTCCATCGGGGATAATGGAAAAGTTTCAGATTTTGCTATGAATGACAAGTGTGCGGCTGGGACCGGCAGGTTTCTCTCAATTATGGCAGGAGCTCTGGCATTATCACTCTCTGATCTTGGCGTTGTCGGAAGTGACACAGAACCACTGCGTCTCTCATCAATGTGTACGGTCTTTGCAGAATCAGAAGTCATCGGACTCCTCTCCCAGGGATACAAGGTGCCTGAAATAGTCGCGGGAATCAACGATGCAATTGCCCGGAGAACGATAGCACTTGCATCACGGATGACCCTGAATCCAATGGTTGTCTTTACCGGGGGAGTCTCAGCCAACTCAGATATCGTTGCCAGGATATCACAGATAATTAATCTTGATATCAGTGTTCCCGACCATACAGAATTCTCCGGAGCCCTTGGTGCGGTGCTTTCAGTAGAACAGACTGATCCCTGGCCTCTGGTGCCAGTCAGAATAATATAAAAATAATTGATGTTGATGACTTTAATCTTACAGTTGGTTCCTTTTTACCAATAACCCAAAAATTTCAGGAAAAGTAATGCCTAATACTTTGATATCTATGTGTTCATATTCATCACAATAGTGTAGTACTATAAGATGAGAGCAGAATCTCTTGCATGGTTTGATCAGGCGATGCCACGAGCATCAGCCGAGATTGTTTCTTTGAAGGAAAAAAATGTCTCTATTGTCGGGTTTTATTGTGTTTTCGCCCCACAAGAACTGGTTTTAGCAGCAGGAGGGTTCCCAGTAGCGCTCTGTGCAACCAAAGAAGAACCTATTGCAGATGGTGAGAAGGATCTCCCCCGAAATTTCTGTGCACTTATAAAATCGAGTTATGGATTTGCAATAACTGATAAGTGTCCATTCTTTGTCAATGCTGAGTTTATTATCGGTGAAACTACCTGTGACGGCAAGAAGAAGATGTTTGAGCTGATGAAGACCTTCAAACCAACCGTGGTTCTGGAGGTTCCCCAGGGTCCGGAGGGGAAAGCCCAGGATGACTACTGGTATTCGGAGGTTCAGCGATGCAAGAGTGAGATTGAGGAGCGTCTTGGAGTCCCGATAACTGAAGAATCCCTAAAAACAGCTATTGAACGGATGAATACCCAGAGAAGACTTATCAGAGAAGTATCTGAATTAAACCGGGCAGATCCTCCGGTCCTTTCAGGCCTGGATATGCTCAAGGTTACCTGGGCCCGAAATTTCACTTATGATCCAGAAGAGTTTAACTCCCATCTGATGAGCCTGATCAAAGAAGGGAAAACAATGATCGCCCAAGGCAACGGAGCATTTCCAAAAGGGACTCCCAGAATTATCGTAACCGGTGTCCCGACCGGCCTTGGTGCTGAGAAAGTACTCAGAATTATTGAAGAGTCTGGTGCTGCTATCGTATACATTGAAAATTGTGCTGGTATGAAGCAGTATCTCCATGATGTGGATGTCAATGAGCCGGATCTTGTTCGTGCTGTTGCACGCAAATATCTGAAAACTCCCTGCTCCTGCATGAGTCCCAATACTGAAAGAATGGATGTTCTGGCAAAGGTTTCTGAAGAATATCATGCTGACGGGATCGTTGATATCACCTGGATCGGATGTCACACCTATAATGTAGAGTCGAGAATTCTCTCAAAGGCGATGAAGGAGAAAGGCATTCCGGTTATGCAGATCGAGACTGATTATTCACCCGCTGACACCGAACAGATCCGGACCAGGATTGAAGCTTTTATCGATATGATTCGATAATCGCGAATATTTACTCTTTTTTAATGCAAGCTGCGAATAGAATTTTTCTCTGGATACTTAACTGAAAAAAGGTAATATCCGAGGATTTTAAGAAAAAAGGAGGAACAGGTTACTTCTTACGGTAGATTTTACCGTAAATAACCTGGCCCTTTGACTTGGAGTGACGTTCTCCAAGGTCACCAATGTACTCAGCAAAGGTCGCCTTGTCACCATCGACTTCAAGCTCTACATCGGTTGTGTACTTGAATCCGGGCATCATATAGTTGATGTTCCCATAGACATAGATCGTTCCCTTCACCATCTGACCACCAATACGGCGATTGGCATTACCCTTGATGATGATGGTTCCGCCCTCGGCATGGGTTCCGATATGAACATCAGCATCTCCTTCGATGATGATGGTCCCCCCATTCATGAAGGTCCCGATATCACTGCCTGCATTGCCCTTGATTCTGATAAGACCGCCCTGCATACCTCGCCAGTCACCACGATAGGATGCACCAATAAAGTTTGCTGCATTTCCTTCGATGATAAACTCGCCGGCTTCCATACCAAGTCCGGAGAAAGAGTCCACATTACCCTTGACGGTAAGTTTCCCTCCTTTCATCCAGCTGCCGGTGTACATATCAGCACTTCCTTCTACAACAACCTCTCCGGCTGTCATGTTCATGCCGATATACTTCACCTTTGTGCAGTCGCCCTTAACAATGATCTTCGTCTCTGCAGGGGTAGCTCCAACTGCATCACCGATGATCTCAAAGTTATCTCCTAGGCAGTAGGTCTCTCGCCCTTCATAGGTACGAAGGGCAGCGATCTCATCTCTGGTCTTTCCCGCAAACTGATCAGGTGTGATCATATCTCCTTCGAGATAGAGGTCGGGAACATTTTTCATTGTGATAGTTACTGTCTTCATCCCTGATACCTCACACATTGGCTGTTGTTTCAATTATATACGGGTGGGGTGCATATGAGTCCGGAACTTCGTAGTTTGCCTGGGTAACGGTATAATACCTGAGGAACTTATCACGAACATCACGGATCACCTGCTTGTTCTCAGGTGCCTGAGCATTCACCCAGAATGTCTTCTTGGTCGTCTCACCAACCATTTGTCCGTCCTTGGTAACGATCTCTCCATTTCTGAAGAGATAGGCAACATTGGAGAATGCTGTTTCATACACTTCAGGATCGGTTGGGAGCTTGGCCGGGTTAATGTCGTAGATTGCAACATCTGCGTTCATACCAGAGGCAAGGCCTCCAAAGTTGGCTGAAAGACCAAGTGACTTTGCCGGAGCTGCACGGGTCATCTGGGAGAGCTCAAAGAGTGTGATCTCACGATCCAGTTCATTGAGTATGGTTGCATCAGCTACTTTACCGCTGTTCTTGAATGCTGCCATCTGTTCGTCACGGGTCTTCTTGCTCATGAGCCACTTAAAGACACGGGGGTACCGGGTGAATGGACCAGCGTTCGGGTGGTCAGTGGTGATCATGGTTCGCATCGGATCCTTGGCAAGCAGGGCAAGCTCAAGACCAGTTGCCCACTGCACGGCACAGGGGAAGATGTTCGGGCTGTAGATGAAGGGTACCACACCAGATCCGGTCTCAAGTTCAACATCCACATTGCACCACTTGAGGTGGTTGAGTGCACAGAGGTGGTGTTCGAACGGACCGTCTGCAGTCATGGTGGTGGTCTCATCAAGGGTCACATTACCGGTATCAAAGGTGATCTCCGGGTGTGCATTGATGTAGTTCATGATCTCCTTGGATGCTGAGCAGAAGTCTCCCCATCCGGATCCACCATAGGCGTGGAACTGCAGGTGAGTCATATGCATGACTGACTCACGACCAAACTTATTGTTTGCTTTGTATCCAGCAGCCAGTTTCATTGTGTCAAGGGTGACACCATTGTTGCCGGGATCTCCAAGGCTGTTGGGGTGGATATGAATCGAGTGTGGCAGGCCAAGATATTCGTTGGTCTCGAGAAGACCGGTGGTGATCTCTCCAGGGGTGATATCGAAGTAGGGAACTTCATCATTGATGCCGAGGCAGTTCAGTCCCCATCCCCAGGCTTCAGTCCCGCCGGGGTTGACGATCTTGATACCATATCCCTTGGTTACCTTGAGAAGCCAGGCAGCGTAGGCAGCCGTCTTTTCAATGTCCTTCTCCTTGAGATATTCCATGACAAACCAGTTGTTTCCAAAGACTGGAAGAGCTGCTTCGTCGATGATTGGAGTATCGTGGATCTCTTCGTGAACATGCCGTGCATAGAGCGGGGGCATGGCTGCTTCCATCACGAAGGTGTACCCCATACGGGCATAGCAATACCCGGTTTTGAAGACAGACGGAATTGAGAAGCCCTGTTCCATGCGGGTGGTCTGTTTTACAATGCCACCCCGCTGCTCACCACGGTACCACTTGTCTTCAGGTCTGAACCAGCGGCCCAGGTTAACCTTCGGACCTGCAACGTGTGCATGAATATCAAGTGCTCCGGCCATGACGGTCTTGCCAGATGCATCGATAGTCTTTGCCTTGGATGAGACCTTGTCTACGATCTTCCCATCCTTGATAGCAAGATCTTTCTTGTCACCTTTCACACCGCTGACGACATCAAAGACATGGCCGTTCTTGATCAGATATTCACTCATTTATGAATCCCCCATGATTTCACAGAGCCGCACATAGATCTTCTCAAGGAGCTCTTCATCAGTCAACATGCCCTCTGGCGGGTTAACAACCTTTCTGCATCTCATCGGAACATTATCCATCCGGTACGCGCAGCCTTCCACCTCAACTCCGACCATAGCAACCGGGATGTGTACATCAGAGATCTCGGTGGTCAGGTTGATGTGCGGGTCGATACAGACTGATGGAATCTGTGCCATGTGCCGGGTTGCCTCAATCGGGAAGTGTGCACCGATATCTGAAGCGATACAGATACAGGCATCAACTTCCTTTCTACGGAGCAGATCAACTGATGAGGTATCACCAGGCTGGTACCGGGCATGAGTCCTGCGGGTCAGATCAACACAGAACGGGAATCCATACTGCCAGGAGAGAACCTGTCCTGAACCGGTAACGTTCCAGTGACCTCTCATCGCGACGATGGAGAACTTGGTATAGTCGTTCAGATCCCGGGTCAGGTTGATTGCGATATCGATATTGTGATTACGTCCTAAGGTGTGGGTCAGACCCATTCCAAAGAAGATAACACCGAATCTAGCTTCCTTCAGGCAGTCAACCGCTGCGATGATCTTTTCTTTTGGAACTCCACCCACTACGTCGGGAATTGGTTCTCCTCGGACTACAGTTCTGAATGCGTCCAGCACTTCATAATCATAGGACTGGTCAATCTGGATGAATTCATCAGCACACTTTGCAGTGTCTGTGTACCGGCAATCTACTACGATGATCTTTCTTCCCTTGTGTCCTTTGGTAGTGAAGAATCCACGGGGGAAGATAGAGTACCGGGACATGTGCCGGGGGTGTGCATGTGCAGGGTTACATCCCCAGAATACTACACGGTCTGCACGGTTCTTGACTTCTCCGAGAGTACAGCTGGGAACTCCGACATCCTGAATAGCCAGGAGTGAGGATCCGTGACAGACGGTTGCACAGTTATCAACCATAGTTCCTGCCTTTTCAGCGACCTTATGGCCGATTGCCATTGCCTCGCAGCTGGTTGATGCCCATCCGTACCAGAGGGTCTTCTTGGCTTTTGCAAGCAACTGAGCGGTGTACTCAATAGCTTCGTCGTAGGAGATCTCTTTATAGGATCCATCAGGCTGGCGTTTTCGTGGGCGGGTTTCCCTATGGCTATGGGAAGCGGCGTGCAGAAATTTCTCTGCCCCGATTGCACAGGCGTTCTGGCAGTCCAGAATCTCATTTTCGTCGTCAGACACCGTGATTACAAGATCATCACAGAGTGTTCCACAGAAGGGACACGTAACGTCGGTAACAACTTTAGACATATTTACTGCCTCACAGCGGGTTTTTTGTCGTCACCATAGCAGAGGGTCTGGATGAGTTCAACAGCCCCCATGACCTTTTCTGTCTCTGCAGGCTCGATATCCACATCAAATCCCTTGAAACAGGGCTCACCAGTAGAGTAGGTATATGCTGATACCAGAGCATTAGCCCATGGACCCATGGGAATGTGTGCGAGTCCTGGAGTGAGATCCTCACGGGTTCTCACCGCTTTGACTACAACAGTCCCGTCCTTACTGGTTACTCTGACATTGGAGTTTGCCATAATGCCCAGTTTTTTCATGTCATCATTATGCATATGGATGATGGAGGCTGCGTCAAAGTACTTCTTCGAAGTCTTCCCTGCCTCCATTCCAACGCCCTGCTGGATTGTCCGGCAGGTGATAAGATTGAGAGTAATCTTGTTCGACATCTCGTGACTCCGTGTTGGGAACACCCGTACCTGAACATTGATAGAGATCCGGCCGGGGTGCGTTCAAGGAGAGGGGAAATACAATGCTACACCAAGGAGTAACACTAATCCTCTCTTCGGTTCAGAAATGCAGCAGAGAACTCAGGATCAGAGTGATACATCCGGGCAGAAGATACAACGCTCAGCCGGATCTGCTATCACCAAGATGAGAGGTAGAACTGCAGATCTATCCCGATCAAATACCGGTCAACGTAGGAGATATAAAGGATTTGGATTCATTTTTCGGATATTTTCACAATCTTCATCACTCGCACATATAAACGTGCCTATCTATGATGGAAATTGGGCACAGTGCAGATCGGAGAGAGAAGGTTCCCATCATCAGGGTCACAACCATTTTTTAGGCATAATTTCCAAAGAATTTGTAATAAAACCAACGAAATGACCCCATATTAATATTTAATACATTTTAGTAGACATGTATGTGCCCAAACATCTGATTTTTGTGTGAGAAACCATAGGATCCAATC
>DATMXW010000034.1:0-18537 GCA_035561295.1 Methanospirillum sp.
AAGAGAAATGTCGATCTTGTGACCGATGCAGCGTTAAAACCTCTTATCCGCGATCATATCCTGCAGGATGTAGTCTATGCATAGATCCCAGATGCTCTATCTCAATGACATATCACAAGCAGCAGGAAATATTAGAACATATGTCGGAGAATTGACCTTTGAGGAATTCATTGCTGACCAAATGCGGGTTGAAGCTGTTGTTGAGTAATTTTGAGATTATTGGTGAAGCAGTTAAGAACCGTAGCGATGATCTGAAAGCAACATTTCCTGCAACTAACTGGAACGCTGTTGCCGGATTCCGAGATACCCTGATTCATGGGTATTTCGGCGTTGACATGGATATCCTCTGGGATATCATAATTCACAAGATCCCATTGCTGCAGGGGGAGATCGTACGTATAATCACATACGAGTGAGAAAGACCAAGTACGGAAAATACGATGATAGCCAGGAGGAGAGGGGGGAAAAAGAGGATAGATCATAATCTCTCTCCATCAATTATCTGGTCTCATCTGCCGGTATAACCTGCCCCTGCAGGGTGATGGTATGCTCGGTGACGGGGATACTCTTTCCTGACCGTTCGAGGGCCTTATTGAGCACATGGGTAACTCCACTGCAACAGGGAACCTCCATATGAAGGACCGTGATCGAGGTGATGGTATGGAGCGAGATGATATCTGCCAGTTTTACTATGTACCCTTCGATATCAGCATCCAGTTTCGGGCAGAAGATGATAAGGATCTTTCCTGTAAGAAAATCCTGATGAAAGCCAGCATACGCGAAGGGAACACAGTCTGCAGCAATGAGGAGATCGGCGCCGTCAAAGTACGGGTTTGCCGGATTGAGGAGCTGCAGCTGAACCGGCCATTGCCGCAGTTCTGAAGTCTGCGGTACGGTGCTCGGTTGAGTATCTGACTGAGGATCCCGTGCGATGCGTTGGGCTGCAGCACCAGGACATCCGGCAAAGGGATGGTGGTTCTGCTTTTCCGGGGTATCGTGGCCAGCCACCGTCTGGTGATCCCGTATCGAAATTCCGTGTTCATTGAGGTACTCAATTGCCTGGTTATAGAGGTCAGTCTCCCCATGTACAATGAGATGTTCGAGATGGGCTACGATAACGACCTCTCCCAGCTGAGAGATGGTTGCCATCACCGCCTTCTCATCATATGCGCCGGCTTCGCGCTCAATGACCGTGATCGCTCCTTCTGGACAGGTACCCATACAGGCCCCAAGACCGTCGCAGAAGAGATCGCTCACCAGCCTGGCCTTACCATCAAGAATCTGAAGAGCTCCTTCAGGGCAGTCAGGGATACACAGTCCGCATCCGGTGCATTTCTCATCATCGATATTGATAATCTTCCGTTTCATGGTCAGAACTCCGGATAAGCAATTACTACCCGTGTTGGCAGGTAATGGGTGGGATACTATTTAACCTGTAATGCCCGCTCTTTTGAGTACATGGATACTGGACTCAGGGTATTGCTTACGTATCAGGCAATTCGGTGGTGATCACGGATCATTGAACAGATGTTTCTCTGTTAAAAAAATGACGGGAGTGTTATGAGTAACCCAATAAAAAACCTTATATTCAAGATTTTTATGTATTGAAGGTGTAAGGACTCTGATTTACGATCACTACTGAGGAACCTTTGTAGAAAAAAAACGAACCCTCCTCCTAATCCTTTATTCAGCAGTACTCCATGCCATCTCAACCGGGAAACACACCCTCACCGTTGTCCCCATGTCAATTCCTTCGCTTTCTGCCGTGATAGTCCCCCCATAGGACTTCACTATCCGTTGAACCAGGGCAAGACCGAGCCCGTGGGAATCCCGGTCATGCCGTGAACTGTCAGCCTTAAAAAACTCCTCAAAGATACGGGGCAGAGCATCAGATGCGATACCCTGGCCATCATCCTGCACGATGAAACAGAAGGTATCCGCATCCGGATCGATGGATATCGTGATCGTTCCCCCTGCCTTGGAGAATTTTACCGCATTTCCGATAAGATTTGAAAGGATCAGATCTAAGTGAGCCTCATTCATCCTCACGATAACGGTAGGGGAAATTCTGTTAATAACCCGGAGGGTATACCGGTTTATTATGAGATGTTCTGCTGAAATCACCCGGTCAGCGATAGTAGCCACCTGTGACGTACCAACGAGTTCATCAGGGGATTTAATCTCTATGGCGGAAAGATTCAGGATGCTGCTGATGATCTGATTCATTCGTTTTGAATCCAGAGTAACAACATCCAGCAGTTCCCGAAGGTCAGGGTCAGTCACTTTTCTATTGATATACGGAAGGAGGGCGATGAGTGACGTGAGGGGTGTTTTGAGATCATGCCCAATCTGGGTGATGAGATCGGTTTTAACCGTAAGCAGACGAGAAATCTCTTCAGTTCGTTCCCTGACCTTCTCATCAAGCTCCTGGTTCAGGTGTGTCAGTTCGTCAGAGAGTTCTTCAAGAGAGAGGTTTTGTGCTCCGAGTTGTTCAGCATACTGGGTAATATCCCATTCATACTGCTTTCGGTCAGTAATATCATAATTGATCCCGGTCATACGGATGGGAGGGTGATCCCGATTGGTGGGAACGATAGCATTGGCTTTGAGATATCGAACCTCCCCGTCGGGCCTGATAATTCGAAACTCGGTCTCAAAGAGTTTCTCGCCACGTATGGCCTGGTCAACCTCTTCACGTACCCGGTTCAGATCATCAGGATGAATCAGCTGTTGCCAGTTCTCATAATTTCCGTTGAAATTTTCTCGGTTAATACCATACAGACGGAGCATCCAGTCATCCCATTCGAGATGGTTGTTGATCAGATTCAGATCCCAGACCCCGAAATGTGCCGCTTCAGCGGCTATAGTGAGTCGCTGGACGATCTGGTTGATCTGATCTTCAATTTCTTTCTGCTGGGTAATGTCTCTGATCGTTGCCTGGAGATATTCAACACCATATCGATCCATTCTGGTGAGAAGAACCGTTGCGGGAAACTCTGTGCCATCGATCTGTGAGAGGGTCCATTCAAAGTAGTGGGACCCTTTACACAGTGCCATCTGTATCATATCCCTGGCTTTGCACAGTGAATCAAGTCCATCAGGCTGGTATTCTGGGGATATATCCCATGGACTGAATGAACTAAACTCTTCCTCGCTCGCGACTCCAAATAATTCGATGGTCGCCTGATTGCATGTGGTAAATTTCCATGATGGGGGATCCAGGGTCATGATGGCATCATGCGAACTTTCAAACAGATCCCGATACTGTTTCTCACTCTCTACAAGTGCCTCTTCTGCTTTTTTACGTTCGGTGATATCAATAAAGGATTCAATCAGGACATCACTTCCTCCCAGAATTGTTCTGATCACTGTTTTGAGAACCGGAATTTTCCCCCCATCTTTGGTTAGGAGGATCCGTTCAGATGAATGAACATTCAGACCGAGATCAGTGATCGGACATCTGCCAAGTTCAGCAGGACAGATAACACTATGACAGATTGAACCTGAAATTTCGTCAATAGATACTCCAATCATTTCGAGAGCTTTTTGGTTAGCTTCAAGGATCAGGTGGGTTTTTGCATCGATGATGATTATGCCAAACTGCATCGATTGAGTGATGATTCGAAGCCGTTCTTCACTCTCCCTGAGTGCCGCTTCTGCATTGTTGCGCTCGGTAATATCCCAGTTCGTGCCAACCATGCGCAGCGGTTTCCCGGAAATATCGCGCTCAACAAGAGCCAGGGCTCTGATATAATGAGTACTTCCATCAGGCCAGAGAACACGGAACTCAGTGTCAAACTCTTTTTCACCTGACAAGGCTCTCTGGACCTCCGCCTCACCCCGTGCTTTGTCATCCGGATGAATTCCTGCCTGCCATGCCTCATATGCTCCACTAAACTGCTCACTTGTGATCCCATAGAGAGCAAACATCTGGTCATCCCAGATTAGGTTGTTATTGACAACATCATAATCCCAAATGCCTACACCCCCTGCCCTGACTGCGAGTGACAGACGTTCAGAGAGGCCAAGGAGTTCCTCCTCTATCTGTTTACGCTCTGTGATGTCGAGGATCTGTACGAGGTATCCGGAAACAGAACCGTTGTGATCGTTAAGCGGAGTCATAATCGCAGATATCCAGATGATACCCGCCCTGCTTGTTGGATACAGACCCAGATTTTTTACGATCTCAAAATCATACATTCCCTGAAACTGGACATTCTCTCCCTGGTACACCTTCTTCTTCTGATCTTCAGGAATATTTGGATCTGAAAAAAGTGAGAAGTTCTGGACACCCTGAGTATCCTCTATGCCAAACAGGTTCATATTTGCAGGGTTGGCATGAATCAGTACCCCGGTTGCATCATAAAGTTCTATGGCTATCGGGCTCTGATCATAAATTGCACGGTATCGCTCTTCACTCTCTTGTAAAGAGAGTTCCATCTGCTTTCGACGTGAGATATCCAGGACAAATCCCCGAATTCCGATCAATATTCCTTCCCTGATGATTGGTACTGATAATCCCATCGCCCAGAAAGAACTGCCATCTTTCCGTACTGCCTGGTATTCCAGATACCCTCTGTCGATTCCCTGCATCTTCTCCTGGACACGGTGCTGGACCTGGTAGTTAAATTCAGGAGATACCAGGCTGAAGATATTAACCCCGTTCACAATATCTTCTGCCGTATACCCGAATTGTGTGAGTCCATGATCATTTGCATAGGTGATAGTTCCATCCGGAGTTGATTCGAAGATGGTTTCAGGAAACACTTCAGCGAGTTGTCTAAACCGTTCATTGCTCTCCTCTAATGCTGCTTCTGCTTTCACCCGGTCAGAAATGTCATTGATGATCGAGAATAGGACGGTCTTGCCCCCAAAATCTATCGGAGATGAATGCACCTCAACTGTCCGAATCTCACCATCTGCAAGCCGGTGAGGGAATATAAACGTGTTTAATCCATTATTTCTGGCTTTTTCCATCATATCAGCGATTTTATCATGGGGCAGAATGTTGAAATCACCAATAGAATGAGCATTGATCTCAGCCCGTGAGATCTTATAAAACCGGGCTGCTGCTCGATTTCCGTCAATTATGTCTCCGGTTTCAGGGTCTATCAGAAGCATGATGGCATCATGGTTCTCAAACAGTGAGTGAAACCTCTGTTCGCTCTCTTTGAGGGTATCTTCCATCTGTTTTCGGTCAGTAATATCGATGGCACTCCCTTCAAATCCGATTATATCCCCGTTAGCATCGCGAACAGGACTGCCGTTGGACACATGCCATCGCCAGGAACCATCAGCGTGCAGGACCCTGAACTCGATACCGGCGACTGCAGTCCTTCTTTCTATCGCTTGCTTGATAAAATTCTGATCGTCTGGATGGATGAACTGGTGACATGGTCTTCCGATCACCTGGGCTATCGGATATCCCAGGAGGGTTGTCCAGCTGTCAGAGACAAAGGTAATAATCCCCTCTGTGTTGATGGTGAACATGATATCATGGCTATTTGTGACAAGGGAGCGGTATTTTTCTTCTGACTGTTTCAGGATCTGATCATATTCAACAAGGAGTCGGTTCTCGTTCTCTTTTCTCTCCTGCATAAGGTAGGAGACGATGAGAAGAATTCCAAGGAGAAGTGAGGCAAGTACAGGGATCAGACCGGCCATAACAATCTGCCACCACCAGTCAGATGAAGCAATATCAACTGCCAGTACGGCTGTTACCCCGGTCCCTGGGATTTGAAGGGGAATCATTGCCGTCATCCAGGTTCCCCACGAATCTGTCCAGGGGCCGGTAATCAAAGACATCCCGGAAAATGCGGGCCTAAACGTAGCAGCGGCTTCATTATACTCCTGTCCAGGCGGTGAATAATCCGGCGAAGTGTCCGGTTCTGAATCAGCGAAAAAGAAGAGCGTTCCATCTGGTTTCTGCCCGACAAGGTAGACGAATCGTGCGTTCGGTATGAATTTCCGTTCTTGAATCAGATGATTCTTGAGACTGATATAATCTGGCGACCTGAGATCCGTATCGGATCCGGTCAATGCCTGAACCTGTGAGAGATTGATACTCATCGCCGCCAGAGTGCTCTCATCTATCAGGTCCGTGTTCAGGAGTCTGGATTTTTCATCCATTGCCGAAAAAGCGAGGGTACTCCCAAAGATTGCGATGATGATTAGTGCTCCGAATAGGTACAGAGCGTTCTGCTTCATGGTTTCTCTCGTATGGTTTTCCGATACTTCCCCGCAGGAACCAGGATCTCAAACCGTGCCCCGTTCCCCGGTTCCCCGCACTCCTGAATTGACAATCCGGTGATCGAAAGGATCTCTCTGGCCAGAAAGAGGCCGATTCCGGTATGCTTTCCATACCCGTGATCAAAAATATATTCTTTCTCTTCTGACGGAACACCGACCCCGTCATCTTCACAGATGAGGATCAAAGCATTTTCAATTTCATTGCAGGAGATCCGGATAGCGGTTATCGCTCCTCCATGCCTGATGGCATTCTCTATCAGGGTAGAAAACACTTTGCGGATAATCGGGTCGGCATAGACCTCAAGATCATCCGGGATTTCATTCTGTACGATGACTCGGTCAAGAGAGACCTCGGCCCTCGCAGATTCGATCAATGGGTATATTCGTATCCAATCACTTGAAACAATCCCGAAGTTCTCATACTCCCGGGTGAATCCGATGATTGCTTCCATTCGAATACCAGCCTGATGAGCATAAGAGATATACTCGTGGTTCGTCATCAGGTCAGATGCATCTATCGCCAGATTATGAAAAATCTGCATGGAATTGAGTTTATTCAGGAGATCATGACGAGTAAGACCGGTAAGAAGGCGGAGTTTTTGACTTGATTCCTGGAGGGCTTCTTCCGCCTTCCTGCGCTCGGTGATGTCCCGGAATGTCCAGATCCTCCCATAGTGACGTCCGTCACAGTCAATGACCGGTGCTGAGTACCGTTCATACACATTCCCGTCTAAAAACTCAACAATGTCCTGGCTCGATTCATGTGGATTGTCATAGAGATACCGCACTTTTTTTAAAAATTTCTCCGGGTATTTTGTTTTCCCAACCACGTATGCAAGAAGTGCTTCATCATTGGGATCTTGTAAGAGAGTATCGGGAATATCCCACATGCTGATAAGCCGATGGTTGATGAGGATACGTTCAGCCTTTTCGTTGACAATGAGCATACCATCAGGAGAAGCCTCAGCTTGAGCTTCCAAAAATGCAGCCCGTTTACGCAACGCTTCTTCTATCTGTTTGCGTTCACTCAAATCAATATCGATGCAGAACAGTTCTATCTCATCCCCTGGCTTTTTGAGGAGGATATGACCCGAAAATACTGCAACCCGGGTTCCATCTTTTTTCATCAGGTACAATTCTGATGATGGAATTGGCTGTTTACTCGTGAACATACGCTCAATTGATGTGCTTACCTCTGCCCGCATTTCTGGGGGGATAATAAGATCGACAAGGTTCTTTCCGATAGCCTCCTGTGCAGAATATCCATAGAGTTTTTCAGATGCCTCGTCCCAGTATTGCGTAGTGCCATCTTTGGTATACCCTTGTATTGATACCCAGGGGATATTCTGGAGTAGTATGCGAAAGCGTTCTTCACTCTCCCGAAGTGATATCTCCACCCGCGATCGTTCGCCTATCTCCTCCAGTAAACTCCTGTTGACAGCGGATAATTCAGCTGTACGCTGCCGAACCTGATCTTCGAGGAGATCATGAGCTTGCTCCAGTGCCCTGGTACCATCAGATACCATGAAGCGAACCTGGTATGATCCGTCTCTATGTTCTACCCGTGTACCCTCTATCCTGGCCTGAAAATTCGTCCCATTGAGTCGGTTGAGCTTGAATTCACTGGTCTGTGGGGTATCTTCGTTGAGAATATTTAGGAAAAACCGGTCCCATTGTTCGCGATCCAGTGGGGTGACAACCTCTCTAAAACAGGTGCGGATCAGATCCTCTCTGACAACCCCGAGCATTGCAGCGCCAGTGAGGTTCACTTCGGCTATCAGGGCGTCCCTCGTCAGGGTGAAGTATCCGACCGGGGCGAAATCATAGAGATAGAGGTACCGCTCCCGCAAGTCTTCGAGATCCTGATGAGCTCTCTTCACCTCCTCGCTTCGGATCTCCAGTTCTCTCTGATGCACTCGCAATTCATGGATGAGCGCTTCCGGAGACTTCCCTTTCATATCTCCGGAACTGGTATCAGGCCCGCCAGGACGCCTGTCAGCTTCTCTCCTGAGCTGGCAGTCATCCGTATCATGATCATCAGGTTCTGGCAGGGAGGTCATGGTCCGTACTCTGGGAGTATGGTCTGATGTCCGAGAAAATATCTGTTCTGACTCGTCATCCTGATATTCTCCGATACTTCCCTGCAGGAACCAGGATCTCAAACCGTGCCCCTATCCCCGGTTCCCCGCACTCCTGAATTGACAAACCGGTGATCGAAAGGATCTCTCTGGCCAGAAAGAGGCCGATACCGGTATGCTTTCCATACCCGTGATCAAAAATATATTCTTTCTCTTCTGATGAAACACCGACCCCGTCATCTTCACAGATGACGATAAGGGTATCCTCTCGCTCAGAACAGAGGAACCTGATATTCGAGAGGTCCCCCCCATGACGAATTGCATTCTCCATCAGCGTTGTAAAAACCTTCCTGATAATCGGGTCGGCATATACCTCGATCTCTTCAGGAATGGTATTACCTACGGTAACACTGCCAAGAGATACTTCGGTCTTTGCAGATTTGATAATCCGGCATATTCGCTGCCATCCGCTGGATACAACTCCGAAGTTCTCATACTCCCGGGTGAACCCGATGGTAGCTTCTATCTGATCCACCGCTTCCTGTGCCCGGGTGATATACTCAGTGACTTTAGCAGGGTTTGAGGTATCAAGGGCCAGATCCTGAAGGAGTTTTACTGCAGTGACCTGATTCAGGATGTCATGACGGGTAAGGCCTGTGAGAAGCCGTAGTTTTTGATTTGATTCATGGATGGCATCTTCTGCCTGTTTTCTCTCAGTAAAATCCTGCACTGTGCCATTGAATCCTATAACATTCCCTTTCAGGTCACTGGTAACACCAGCAAATGCATTGGTCCAGCGAATGCTCCCATCCGGACGGACCATTTCCAGTTCAATATAAAATGGCTCTTTAGTAGTGAGCGCTCTGGCAACAGCGCCACTCAACCGATCCCAACTCGCAGGGGTATAATACGATGGTAACTCTGTATAGGTGGGTGCGGGGAATGACGAATCTCTGCCGGCAATAGTATATAATTCGTCTGACCAGGTTACGGTATCGGTTTCGATATCCCATTCAAAGGTGCCGATATGAGCCTGGCGATGTGCCTCTTTCAGGTTCACCTGAGCAGTAATCAGTTCCTGTTCTGCTCTCTTGCGGTCAGTAATGTCCTGAATGATGGAATGGAGGATTTTTCTCCCTCCAATCGTTATTGGGCCGCTGAAAACTTCCACATCCCGGATCTCCCCATTTTTTTTCCGGTGGTGGAACTCGAACACAATCCCTTGTCGATCCAATGCCTGTAAGATTCTCTTTTGGATAATGTCAGGATTATCGATATTAATCTCACCCAGAGGGAGATGGGAAAACTCTTCTTTGGTATATCCATAATACCGAATTGCAGCAGCGTTCGCATCGATAATACTCGAATCTTCCGGATTTATGATAAGCATTACCGCTGTGTTTATCTCAAACATATCACGGTATCGCTTTTCACTCTCCTTTACAGCCTCTTCCATCCGTTTGCGCCTGGAAATATTCTGAATGGTCCCTGAAATCCGTGCTGGTGTTCCATCCGGAAACTGTTGGATAATTTTTCCCTTCCCAATCACCCATATCCAGTCGCCTGAAGCATGTCGCATGCGGTGTTCAGACTCGAACATTGATGTCAACCCAGCCAGATAATCTGATAGTCGCTGGTGAATAAGGGGGATATCATCAGGATGGGATAATTGGTCCCAATCAGTATAGTGAGCACCAACATCGTCCGGCTTATAACCCAGGAGATCAGCAGCCCGATCATCGATTGTGCCAGCATTGGAAGAGAGATTCAGTTCCCACATCCCGGTTTCAGCCCCGGAAAGGGCGAGATTGAGTTTTGTTTCGCTTTCATAGAGCTCTTCTTCAGCCCGCTTGCGATCCGTAATATCTTCTGAAATACCTTCGATCCAACCCTTATCCGGGATGAGTTTGGCAGAAAAACGCATCCATATTATCGAACCATCATTTTTGAGAAATCTCGTCTCAACATTTTGAAATTCTCCTTCGACCTGCAAAAGAGCGAGCATCTTCTCACGATCTGAAGGATCGATATATCGCTCTGTAATGTCAAAAGGTTCGGCTAATAGTGATATTCGGTCAGGATATCCGATAAACCGGGCAACGGCATCATTTGCATCAAGTATAAGACCCGTTTTAGCATCTGTTCGAAAAAGGCCGATTTGTGAATTGAGGAAGATAGTTCTGTACGTCTCCTCTGCCGCTTTCATTGCTTCTTCAGCACGGTAGCGATCAGAAATATCCCTGATATTGCACTGGATGACCGATGTGTTTGCGTCTATGGGATAGACATTACTGACAAATTCAACATCGATCCTCTTCCCATCTTTCGTCTCAAGAGGGAGATCATCATATCTGATATAATCCTTCGCCTGTAATTCCTCAAAAGCAACCTTTGACGCGATCGTATCCTTGATAAACCCGATCTCCCAGAGAGATTTTCCGATAAGTTCTTCTTTTGAATACCCGGTCAGGGTCTCGATAAATGGGTTTGAATCAGTGACCTCGCCGGTTTTATGGTTGAGGATGAGGATCCCATCCTGAGCCGATTCGAAGAGGCGTCGGTACCGTATCTCTGATGTTATTATTTCCTTTTCTGCCTGTTTACGTCCGGTAATATCCTGAATTTGAGTGAGAAAACCGGTTATCGAACCTGCATCATTTGTCAGCGGGGTGATGAGTACATCCAGCCAGATGATGCCATCCCTGATAGTAGGATATAAGCGTAAATTTTTTACTTTTTCAAAATCAAACGGCCCCTGATAATGCACGGTCTCTCCGCGATGCAACCGGTCTTTCTGTGCATCGTTGACATTTGGGTCAGCAAAGAGAGAGAATCTTTGGATAGAACGAATATCCTCAATGCCAAATAGGTTCAGACATGCCGGATTTGCCTGTACGAGTGTACCCATAGAATCATAGAGTTCTATGGCTATTGGAGACTGGTCAAAAAGAGCTTGATTCTGGATATCTCTCTCTTTGAGCGCATCTTCAGCCTTTAGTCGTTCGGTGATGTCTCGTGCCACCACGAATATCCCTGCTCCATTTCCCCATTCATCAGAGTACACTGATGCGTTATAGAGAATCGGAGTGGTATTGCCATTCAGATGGGAGAGTTCAAGAGGATAATCACGTACCTGACCCTTTTCATATACCAATTGAAAACCGGCTCGTGCTTTTTCAGGATTCGTACAATAATCAACGAAATCTGTGCCGATAAGATACTCCCGGCTGCGACCGGTTACCTGCACCGTTGCGATGTTCACGTCTGTTATTGTTCCATCAGGCCCGATGATGATAAACGGATCGATACTTGCCTCGATAAGGCTGCGTTGGTACTGGTTTACTCGGGTAAGGGTTTCAATTCGGTTGCTTTCAGTGCGATCATTCAGGAGGATCCTGACCTGCTGTGATCCGTCATCGATTACTTCCAAAAAGCCCTTCATCCAGGCTATGAAATCTGTTCCATCCTTCCGCCTGATATGGAGTTCACAGATCTGCTCGATTCCTGATTGTAGGATACCAAGGAAAAAATGATCAAAACTCTCTTGATCCTGAGGCGCTATAAACCTCCTGAACCTATCCTGAATCAGGGTTTTTCTGTCTACCCTGAGCATTGTTGCACCGGTGAGGTTCACCTCGGCAATCAGCGCCTTATCAGTCAGCGTAACATATCCGACCGGGGCGAAATCATAGAGATTAATATATCGATCGCGAGAGACTTCGAGATCCTGGTAGGCCTTCTTCAGTTCGTCGCTCTGAATCTCAAGTTCTATCTGGTGCACCCGGAGTTCATGGATGATCTCCTCAGGGGTCTTTTCTGGCAGATCAGGATTGACTCTGGGAGTCCTCGTAAGCTGATCTTCTGCATCATCGCGGAGGCTCTGTGCGGGGTCCTCTTTATTTGTCACCCGTTCTCCTCCATAATGTATTGAACCAGATAAGGCAAACCAAGGGGTTGATCGAATCAGGGAACTGTCCTGTGAGGGTTGAGGGCCATATGTCTGTATGGCAATGCATCGGTATACATGAGGGGGGGCAAGACAATCAATCGAGAAAGAGTCTGGGAATTGCCGGGTGCGATCTTCATACCCGGCCACCTCACTTCGAAAAGGATGATAGGTTCATATACATACCTGTATCGAAAATGATGATTGACCACTACTCCCTGACCGATGGTATATTGATTCTTCTTTCCATGCGAGTGCTCACGGTATAAATGTTTGTACTTTCAATCGACGTGATTCGTTCATACCTGGTGACCTGAACCACAGAAACGAAAGATTCTTTTTTCACTCCTGTTGGGTTTCCCCCGTTTCCCGTACAAGTTATCAGGCATGTTGCTTATCCTGAGGTATGGATTTCTAACCTATTTTTTCTGGTCTCTTGATGGGTATACCGGATCCCTATGAATACCCTGATTGGTATTGGATTGATATCAGATCTTGAACTGAGCCATCATTGCCTGTAAATCCTTAACCATCGACAGTATCTCACCGGCTCCGCTCGCCATCTCCTGATTAGATGCGCTTGATTCCTCAGCAAGACCTGAGAGATTACTCATCTCTTTTTCATCAAGATTAATAAGTTGAGATAAAATCTGAACATCTTTCGTAACAGTGGCTGTTGCTTCTGCCTGCGAATCAGTTGCTTTTGAAATATCTGCGATGCTGGTAACCGTCATCTCAATAGTGAGGACTATGCCATTGAGGGAAGCTATGGTATTATTAACATTCTCAATCTCATTCATGGTCTCTTCATGAGCTGATGTGATCGAAGCAGATGTCTTCTCTGTGCTCATAACGATACCCTCAATGACCTCTCCTATCTTCTCTGTTGCCTGCCTTGCTTCACCGGCTAGGTTTTTGACCTCCCCGGCAACAACAGCAAATCCCCTGCCATGCTCTCCAGCCCGTGCCGCCTCAATTGCTGCATTTAATGCGAGTAAATTAGTCTGACTGGCAATATCTCCAATCATCCGGGAAATTTTCGCAATCTCAGTCGCTTTTCCGGTCAGTTCAGTTATCTGGTCTACTGCCTCCTTTGATATTGATCCGATCTTCTGCATCTTCTTTGCAGTATTGTTACCAAGCTGGATTGCTTCCTGCCCGATAGAATGTACATCCGTAGTCAGGCTTTTTACTTCTTGCACACTCCCTGCAATCTCTTCAATCGATGCCGATAGATCGCTGATTTTGAGTTCAATATTGCTGATGTTCTGTTGTTCTTCTTTGATCTTTAACGCCGTTGACTGGGATGTTTCAGCAACTTTCTGGCTTACCTGAGCAACCTGGTCTGTTCCTTCGGTAATCTCGATGATCATCCCTTCAAGCTGGGCAGATTTTTGGGTGACCTTGGTGATCAGATCCCGAAGATGAATGATTGTTGTATTGTAGTTCTCTTTAATTCTCAGCAGAGGATCTCCTGTATAGGTAGGTGCGAGAATCGTCAGATCCCCAGATGATACTGCATCAAGACTTAAGCCGAGTTCTTTGATACTTTGGTCAAACCCTTCTTCACCCTGTTTTTTACCGGTACGTGAGGTGATTGAGGCCATCAGGGCAGGGGATCCGCTATATGAAATTGAGGAAAAAACGACTTCACAGGGAAAAACAGTACCATCAAGAGTGGAATAGCTCCATTCTACCGTTTCTGTGGCACCAGATAGCACCCGGGGAATAATTATCCGGCTTAGATACTCAGGATCCCCTTTTTGATCTCTTTTTGGTGCAAAAAGAATCTCATGTTTTTTCCCGATAAGACTGGCTTTGTCTTTGGCACGGAAAAGGTTCACCGCAGAAAGATTGCAATATACATGCTCTCCGTCCCGGATGATGAAGAGAGCATTAGGAGTTGTGTCAAGAAGAACCTGGGAGTCTTTTGGATCTATCAGATCATATGATGTCATGCTTTAACCTCTAGATATGTACGGGCCTGATATTGAGCCATGCTCTGCTCCATTTTAAAAGCTGAACTCTAAAATACGTATTACAATCCATAATATCTGTCATTCTTTTTATTTCTTGTGACAGTATTCCATTCATGATCAGCCTGGGCAGAAAGCTCATATTTCATTGTGGATTAAACTTCGTGCTCAGTTTTCACAACTCATGACCTGTTTTTCACTAATTTCCCGATTAATCGCCTCCATAATCTTAAAGGCATTAATCAGACGTCTGAATGACTCTGCCAGATCTATTATCTCTCCATCTGATGTATCAATTTCAAATTTCGTCTGGAGATCCCCCATACTCACCCTGTTGGCAATATCAGTGAGTTTTTGAATAGGTCTGACATAATGTTCCATCAGATATTCCTGTGTCTTTTCAGATAGTTCTTCTTCCCCTTTTATCTCTTCATTCATCCCTTCCATCATTTTGAATGCGTTTATCATACGCTTGAATGACTCTGCCAGATCTATTATCTCTCCATCTGAAGTATCAATTTCAAATTTTGTCTGGAGATCCCCCATACTCACCCTGTTGGCAATATCAGTGAGTTTTTGAATCGGTTTGACATAATGACTCAATAAATAGTCGCGGTTTTTTTCTAATTGCTCTTCATCTCCTAATAATTCAACATTTATCGCTTCCATAATTTTAAAGGCGTTTATCATACGTTTGAAAGACTCTGTAAGTTCATTAATCTCATCTTCAGAACAACTATCTACTTCAGTCTGGAGATCTCCCATACTTACCCTGCTCGCAACCTCTGAGAGCTTTTGAATCGGGTTGACAAAATGTTTCATTAAAAAAATACGAACCTTGTCTGATTGAACCAACCCCCGATCCAGCACAGTAATGAGATTATCGATAATTTTTATCTGGTGATTAATTTTCTCGGCAATATCATCATCGATCTCATCGGTCAACGTACTAATAATGGTAAGAGGGTTTCTGATCTGATCATTGAGGGCTGAAAGAGTCTCCATATTTTGGTCAATCTGTGAAATTGCAGATTTTAACCTTTTTTCCTGCTCTTTCCGCTCAGTAATATCCCGATTGATTACAAGAACCTGGTGCTCATTCAGGGTCTTGAGCCGTGCTTCATAGTACTTGCATCCACCCGGGAAGACCTGCTCATATTCAAACTGACGAAGACAGGATGACTCAAGTGCCAGTAAAATTTTTTGCTGAAATATAGTGGCGGTTTCCTTTGTAAGCCCGATATTGCGGATATTTTTCCCGGTGTATTGATCCATCGGGGAATGAGAGGATGGGTTTTCAGGAATATGAGTATCAAGAAATTCACCATCATCAGATAGGACGAACATGATATCAGGAATTGCATCAAGAATGGTGGTGCTTCGTTGCATACTTGCCCGGAGTTCTTGTTCTTTTTTGATAAGTTCCTGGTAATGTGCCCGAAGTTCCTGTTCTGTTGCAGCCAGCTCTTCATTCGCAGCCTGAAGCTCATCATTCTTCTTTTTCAGATCTTCTTCTGCGTGTTTACGCCCGGATATATCCTCAAGAATACCAATATAATATATCACCTGACCAGCGTCATCAAAAAATGCTTTTCCGGTATTCTTCACCCAGATAGGAGTACCGTCATGGTGGATGAGCTGGATTTCAAAATTTCTGACGATCCCTTCTTGTCCAATCTGTTCAATCCATTGAATACGGGTATCGGGATGTACATATAAATCAGGTAACGATACCAAAATCAATGAATCCCTGTCCGGATATCCCAATAGTTGTACGAGTGCAGAATTTACATCCTGAAATGTACCCTGCGGGGTGGTTTGATAGAAGGCAATCGGAAGTTCATCATACAAACTCCGAAATACCTTATAATTATCAATTTGAGAGCTTGATTGTTCTTCCATTTTTTTCCATCAGAGGTAAGGATTTTTCTAATCACGAAATAATGCCTGGAAAATAATTACCAACAATTCCTGATTTCTGCCCATTGCATGTACTATGATCCTCATCCTCATATTGAAAAAAAAATGAAACCCGGCATATAGTCCCTTGGAGAGAACCCCTGGTTTCAGAATATAAGGGTAATGATATTTTTATTTTAATCCTTTGAGATTGTCTTTTATCTTCTGAGCCGTTTCATCCCCCAGAGTTTTTTTCACCCCTTCATACACCTGATCTATCAGGGTGTCAAGATCAGCCTTTGTCAGGTCAGCGGGAGTTTTTTTCATCTTCATGCAGACCTGCTTGAGAAAGATGGGCGCTGATGGCCCGAGGCTCTTGGCAAGTATGGTCGTGATATCAGCATCAAGGCTCATTTTATTCCTCCTCTGGTGATTCCTGCATGGAAACCATCATCTTGAATGCATTGATCATCCGTCTGAATGACTCTGCCAGATCATCTATCTCATCGTTGGTATGGACATCAATTGTTGTCTGAAGATCTCCCATACTCACTTTATCGGCAATTTCTGTGAGTTTTTTAATAGGCCTTGTTATGCTTGCTGCCATAATGAAACAGATGATGATTACAATGATAATGGAGAGTATGGTCAGCGTGAGGATGGTATTCTGAGTACTCATACTTTCAGTCGCCGCGATGATGCCCATAATGGTTGCCGTGACACTGGTAGTGATCTTTTCTTTAATCTGCGTGGCAGGCTGGGAAAATTCATCCGTATTAACGGTGACAACAGACGCAAGTTTTACTCCATCAGCAGTCGTCTGATTGAGGGTGACAACATACATGTATCTGTCTGATATCGAGCCATCCTCTTCTTTCCACCGGTAATATCCTCCTGTCTCATTACCCCCTCCGATTAATGGTAAAATTGACCAGAACGAAGGTTGGATAACAGAGTCGTTATGAGTGTCATAGTTTACATATTTGGGATCCGGGTGGAACCGATATATCAGACTCGATGAGTCTATTACTGAGACGTATCCCCGTTTTCCAACCGACTGAACAGCAATATCCTGAAAGACCGGATCATTTTGAAGAGCCTGGACTGTCAGAGCTGGATGATCGGCGATGTAGATCTTCATCTGTTTGGCATGATCATTAGCCTTCTGCTGAATCAGTTGTTCTCCCAGGTTCATCAGCGCCGCTTTACTACTATTGGCTGCTTCTATCCCCATCAATCTGGCGTCCTTGGCTGCATTTAACCCCAGGGTTTTCTCGTCCTGTAATGCTGAATATCCAAGAATGCCGAGAGGGACAATTGTCAGCACCAGCATGACGGTGAGTAATTTAAAAAGAATTGGAAATCTCATCATAACCACCTCATTGTTCACCAATATACTTATTCAGAATACTCTGATACCCGGTTACCCCCGATGAATCCGCCTGAGTTTTTAATTTGTCAAGGCTTGCCTGGAAGGATTGGATGAATGAATCAGGAGTTTCTCTGTTGAATGCAAACCATAGATCACTGGCATCAACAGTATACACAGGTTCAATGATAGACGAGCTCCCCTTGAGCTGCTTGGCAAAATAATAACTCGGATATTCACCAAAGCAAATCAGATCGACATCACCATTCATGAGGCGGGTCAGGATCTTGGAGAAATCAGAATCGAGAACAATCTGCCCCTCTTTCACCCCCAGATCCTTTAATTGGGTGACTGCGGTATAATCAGTAACGGCCCCGATTTTATACCGGTTCAGATCATCAGGAGAGGTGATTTTTATACCACTCCCTTTCTTTGCAAACACGATAGTCTTGTCAGTAACCACCGGGCCGACCCACTTGTATAATGCTTCGCGTTTTGGAGTTCGGAATGCTCCAACAAGCATCGTTTTATTGAAGAGCAGGGCATCCTGAACCGCTTCAGACCAGGTGATTACTTTTAACTGATTATCGGTAACTTCTGATCCCATATCTTTTGCAATTGCCTTAATGAGATCAAAAGCGATGCCTTCCTTCGTTACACTTCCATCCAGTGCCTGCACCTGGAAATAATGAGGAGGGTATTGATCAGTTTTATAGGTAAAATCCGCAGGAGATAGTTTCGGAGTCATCATACTCACAGAGGCAATGATTACTACAATCAGAATTACTGCAATTGGAATAATGTGTCCGATTTTCATGATTGAACACCAGAACCTTCACGTTTCACTATAAATATGTACTGTTACGATCGACATTACAAATGCCTTACCCATAGAATTCTGGAAATGTGAAAATGTGAAAGACATTGATTTTTCCACTTTTTTCCCCCTTTCAGGTAATATCTGCTGGTGTTTAATGAATTATATTATAAAACATTTCATTGAGTTAATCTCACCTGTCC
>DATMXW010000035.1:0-18953 GCA_035561295.1 Methanospirillum sp.
AATTAGTAGTGATTAGATGAAGAGTGAGAATACCAGAGTACCACACCATCCAAAGCTATCACAATCAGCCGGATGTACAAAAATCTCTGCCAGCACTGAAATAAATTCTGTACTGACAGGGTCAGGCAACATCGACAGAGAAGAATAAGCAGAAAATTTTGCCAGTTAGATGTATCTCGTCACTAAGGGAGCCATTTATGAACATATCATCACTCAAATTGGTTTATTTTTCACCAACAGGAACAACAAAATCAGTGGTTCAGAGTATTGCACGCGGATTAAACCCGGACAACTTAGAATATTTGGATATAACGCGGCCTGATGGAAGAATACAATCTCTACAGACTTCGGAAAAAGAATTACTCATCATTGGCGTGCCGGTGTATATGGGAAGGGTGCCGGCACTTTTGACTGAGTGGCTTCATACGATAAAAGCTAAAAGTACCCCGGTGGTATGTGTTGTAGTATATGGCAACCGGGTGTATGAGGATGCACTCCTTGAATTAAAAAATAGTATGATAACCTGTGGATGTGTACCAATCGCTGGAGGGGCATTTGTCGGGGAACACTCATTTTCGAGCGCTGAAACACCAACAGCCAAAGATCGTCCTGATGCAGACGACTTCCACCACGCTGAGTTATTTGGACGGAAAATACTGGAAAAACTTACTGTCCTTCCATCTGTTGACCAGATTCCGGATGTACATATCCCTGGTTGCCACCCTTACCGGGGTGATTCGCAACTCTGGACTGTTGATTTTATTGCAGTCAGTGATTCGTGTACCCAGTGCGGGATTTGTGCAGAGGGATGTCCTACCGGTGCAATTAGCCCGGATCAGAGTGCTGTGATTGATACAGATAAATGCATCACCTGTTGTGCCTGCATCAAACACTGCCCCAGGCAGGCGAGAACGATGAAACCCGGCCTGGTCAGGGATGCTTCATTGCGTTTACATACCTTGTATAAAGAACGGAAGGAGCCTGAATACTTTGTATAATCTGATATTTCCCCCTGGTAATACGGAGATCATCACGGATACCTACTGAGAATATGTATGAAACACCACCCGTTCTTCTCAGTCAGACCCCTCCTCCCCGCATATCCGGAGCCGGAGGATCCGATACTTTCACATAAAAACTGGATTTTGGTCCAGGGCACATCCGTTCTCTTCCTGAATGACCCATCATCAGGCACGGTTCTCATGCCGAATCAGCTCCTCTCTGGTCTGATCTGCGGTGAACCAGTATACCTCGGTACCCAGGATGACCTTTTCTACTATGCAGCGGAGGTTCCTGTCGGTGTTACACTTCCATGCGGTTGGCAATCATCGCCGGTCCGTGATCTATCAGGAAAGGTTTCAGACAGCGACATGGTCCTAGCGTCCTACGCCGTGCGGATCCTCGACTTTGACCGTTCAACGGTATTTTGCGGCAGATGTGGAGCAAAAACCAATCCTCTCATGACTGAGCGGGCACGGATATGCCCTACCTGCAACAAAATCACCTACCCACGGATATCACCCGCCATTATTGTGCTGGTTAAAAAGGGGGAAAAAATCCTGCTCGCCCGTTCCCCTCTCTCCCCACCAGGGTTCTTCTCGGTACTCGCCGGTTTCAATGAACCAGGTGAGAACCTTGAGCAGACGGTCCACCGCGAAGTTTTCGAGGAAGTCGGCATTTCGGTACAGAACCTCAGGTACTTCGGAAGCGAACCGTGGCCGTTTCCTGATTCGCTCATGATCGGGTTTGTCGCAGACCATGCCGGGGGTGATATCCGAATCGATAATCAGGAGATTGAAGCCGCTGCATGGTTTACCCGCGATAATCTGCCCTCCTATCCTTCGAAGACGAGCATCTCACGAGCACTCATCGAGGCCTGGATCAGCCGGGAGGTCTGACCAGCAGGACATAGAGAACGACAGAAACCTGATTGGTTTCTCCATTGAATGGATCCGAAATACCGAGTTGTATGGACAAAAAAGAAAAGTGATTCATAGTGACACAAGAAATCGCGATCAACGGCAGCCCACGGAAAGATGGAAATACTTCCAATCTGTTGGCCTTGGGAGAGAGATCGGAGCGGCTGTACGTGATGATGAGGGAATCGGGCGTGCCCATGATACCAGGAAAAACATGGCATGGACGCTTAAAACTCGTCCTGAATCATCATAAGATTGGGCAACCCTGTAATCCTTTCACATTTCACTTATTATATCATGGGACAATACCTGGAGAATTGGTATGGGTATAGCCGAAAGAAAACAACGAGAGAAGGAACAACGGAAGACTGAAATCCTCAATGTAGCAGAACAGCTCTTTTTCTCCCGGAGGTATGAGGAAGTTTCTATGGATCAGATCGCTCAGGGGGTTGAACTGAACAAGGCCACCATTTATCTATATTTCAAAAATAAGGAGGCCCTCTTCGCTACCATCGTGCTCCGGGGGGTTCAGATAATGCAGGAAAAATATTTGGAGTGCATGGAGAAACAGGTCCCGGGTATTGTCAAGGTAGGCCTGATGGGTCAGGCCTACTACCAGTTTTCACAGGAATATCCGGATTATCTTCGGATGATTCAATTTTACGGTTCAGAACGTTTTTCCAAGGAGAACCCATGTACCGCGGAGATAGGAAACGGGTATGGCACATGCCGGATGATCCTGCGGGATGCTGTACAGGAGGGTATTAATGATGGCACGATCCGAGCCGATCTTGATCCATTTCTAACCTCGATGTACCTGATGATCTGCTTCATGGGGATCCTGTCCATGGAAGATAAGTGGAAAATGGTGATAGAGGCTGAGGGGTTCAATTATGAGCAGTACGTCCGGGAATTCTTCCGGTTCATCACTCCAGCGGTTTCTTCGGGGGAAAAACCTGCCATTATGAATGCCGAGGATGTTGAATTATTCAGATTCTTTCTACCGGGGGTCGGTGGTGCCTGATAAGAGGACAGAGAAACAAATTTTCCTCTTTCCTAGAGTTTTTAGATCGAGGGAATGTTATCTGAAGGTTCACACAAATGAGCCGATTGTGAATTGATATGGGGGGGCCCCTGTTGTATCCTTTCGGTAGAAAAAAGTTTTGTTATCGGAAATAATGTACGATATTATGAAATAACTTCATGTTCAGGGACTCTGCTGGAACGGGAATCTGTTGCCGCTTAAGTCGTTCTTTTTGCAGGGGCCAGTCATATTGATTGACAAACTCCATTGCCCGCTCGGGGTGGGGCATCATTGCCAGAACCTTTCCATCTGCTGAGGTGATACCTGCAATATCAGCTATCGACCCATTAGGATTGAAAGGATATTCACCGTTTGCCGGATTCAGGTCCTCCTGGCAATAGGTAAATGCAATCATCTTCTCATTCTGCAAACGAACAAGTGTTTCCTGGGAACAGGAAAAATTCCCTTCTCCATGAGAGACCGGACAGACAATACGTTCAATACCCCTTGTCCAGAGGTTATCAGCTGAGGGTTTGATGGTGACATACCGACATTCAAGTACCCCTTTACGGTTTGGCATCAGGGCAATATCCCGTTTAAACTGCTTGTCAAAAGCCGGCACTAGTCCGAGATTTGCAAGAATCTGAAACCCATTACAGATCCCAAGCACCAGGTTATCACCCTTGAGGAATTCGATAAGGTCACTCCAGAGATTGTTCCGAACACGGTTTGCATAAGCATTGCCGGCACCGGTATCATCACCGTACGAAAACCCTCCGGGAAAAACAAGAAGACGGTAATCGGCGAGTTGATGTTTTCGATCAATCAGATCATTGATGTGGATGATATCTGAATCCATTCCGGCACGGAAGAGTGCCTCTTTGGTCTCCATCTCAGAATTGATACCAAACCCACTCATAATAAGAGCTTTTTCAGGGATCATATCTCCGCTGGAAACAAATCCTGAAGCACGGGACATATGAGAAATTGGAGAAGTCATTCCTAATACCTCCCAAACGGTTGCTTATATGCGGCCTCAAGTTCACTTACCGGTACTGAAAATCGCATTGAGTTCCCGGTGATATTCAGGTTCTTCCCACTTACATACCCAATACAGGAAGCATCAGACCCCATCGTATTCTCAAATGACTGTCTCATATCTGGTGCAACCGTGACTACGAACCGGCCAAGAGTCTCTGAAAAGAGAACATAATCAGGTCTTCCGGATCCGGACAGGGTGATCTCCATACCGAGTCGGCCGGCGATAGCAACTTTGGCGAGGGCAACCCCCAGCCCCCCATGAGTGACTGCAAACGCAGAAGCAACGATATCTTGGGAAATAGCCATTGTTAACTTCTGGTACCGGGCTTTCATGAGATTGATATCAAGAGCCGGCACTGTGCCTTGGGTAATTCCTAGTTCGGCATAGTACTCACTTCCTCCGAGTTCTTCTGCCGTATCACCGACAATATAAATCAGATCCCCCTCAATTTTTGCATCCATTGAGACTGCTCTGGTCACATCAGGATGAATCCCGATGGAAGAGACCAGAAGGGTAGGGGGCACTGAGATTTTTACGGGATTGTTCTCTTCGTCAAACCCGGAAAAGTCATTGAACATGCTGTCCTTTCCTGAGATAAAAGGAGTCTGAAAACCGGTTGCCCCGTCATAGCATCCGATTGCGGCCGCTTTTAACTGATCCAGTCTTCCAGGATCATCAGATGAACACCAACAGAAGTTGTCAAGGATGGCGATTGCTTCCAGTGGGATACCCAGAGCGATGAGCCCCCGGATAGCGGTATCAATACAAGCTCCTGCCATGCGATAGGAATCAATCTCAGAATATGATGGAAATATCCCCTGCGAAAGCCCGACACCTTTGATTGAACCAGGAACAACTTTTGTCAGGGTTGCCATCCCCTGGACCCTCCCAACTCCCTGGACTGGCCCAAGTACATGTCCCCCCTGCACGGTGTGATCATACTGGACTGAAATAAACTCCTTTGAACAAATATTTTTTCGTTGGAGCATCGTTTTCAGGGTTTCATCAAGGTGGTCAGGACATCGCGGTTCCGTCCCCGTCGCCACAAATGCCGTATGGACAGTATGGAGATGCTTTTCAGGCATCCCGTCATGAAGAAATGCAAGATCAATATCCATCACAACAGAGCCGTGGAATTCAACCACACAACGACCAGTATCAGTGAATGTCCCGATTACGGTAGCCTCTACCTCTCTCCGACGCAGTAAATCCAGGAACTCATTGAGATTCTCTGGTGGTACAGCAAGTGTCATCCTCTCCTGCGATTCTGATATCCAGATCTCCCAGGGAGCCATGCCCGGATATTTAAGCGGGACCTTTTCAAGCCAGACATGGCACCCATTACATTCTTTTGCCATCTCAGCAACAGAACATGAGATTCCACCAGCTCCATTATCAGTAATGCTGCTATAGAGTCCGTGGTCGCGGACTTCTCTGATTATCACATCTGATAATTTCTTCTGGGTTATTGGGTCGCCAATCTGCACAGCCGTAACCGGACTTGCCGGGTCTAGCGCCTCGGACGAGAAAGTGGCGCCATGGATACCATCTTTTCCAACCCGGCCTCCGACCATAACAATGAGATCACCTGGCTTTGCTGCTTTTTCATAGAGTTTCCGGGAGTCATCCTCACGGGGCATGACACCGACCGTACCTGCAAAGACGAGAGGTTTGCCCACATACCGGTCATCAAACCAGACAAAACCCTGTGGAGTCGGGATACCTGAACAATTTCCCCCTACCCCGACTCCGGACACAACACCATCAAGAATTCGTCGCGGTGAAAGAATTGGGACTGCCCGGTCCTTTCCGCGATAGAGAGATGGATCACGGTCCGGATCTCCAACACAGAACCCATAGATATTGATACAGGGTTTTGCTCCAAGCCCAAATCCAATGGTATCACGGTTTACTCCCACGATTCCGGTGAGGGCGCCTCCAAAGGGATCCAATGCTGAGGGGGAATTATGGGTCTCAACCTTGTGGGTGACGAGGAACTTATCATCAAAGATAATCGCACCAGAGTTGTCAGAGAAGACCGAGAGGCAGATATCCTTATCGCCTTTCTCCTTTCTGATTTTGTTAGTAGCCGCCTGGATACAAGTCTTGTACAGACCTTTCGGCAGATCCTCGTCAATAGGAGAAGCAAAAATTGTGTGCTTACAATGCTCACTCCAGGTTTGTGCAAGCGCCTCAACCTCAACATCGGTTGGGTTTCTCCCTTTTTTGGAGAAGTATTTCCGGATTGCGTGCAACTGGGCAAGATCGAGGGCAAGCGGGCCACGACGCTGGTTAGTCTCTGGATCAATAATCCCCTCTTTTCCGATCCTGATAAGCTCCTGATCCTCACAATTGAGATCAACCAATGCTGCAGTAGGGAGTTCATGGAGTTCTACGAACGGAACGACCTTGTCCATACCAGATGTCCCGTACTCCTTATAGGTTTTTATGTGCACCCGGTTTACCAAAGGATTTGCCAGCGTTCCGGCCAGGTTTTTCAATGAATCAGGAGAGAGGCTCCCGCATACAAGGTAGAGCTGCGAGGAATAGACTGCCTCCCCTGTATCAAACTTCCTCCTTGTATGGTCTTCAATGGTCTGGCGGGCGGTGGTACCAACATTGTCGGTAACCCCTGGAAGAAAACCGACCTCAATGGCGAGATCGAAGGATGCCAATGTTGCCTCGTCCACCGTGAAAACCTGCACCACGGGGTTACTAAGTTGGAGACCAATGTCCCTCAGTTCTTCAGGTGAGAAATCCCGGGAATGAGTAGAGATCGTATAGATATCAACTACATGGAGTTCTTCAATGGAGAACCCAAGCGAGCGGATCCTATCGGTTCTGACTGAAAGCCGGGGATCGGCCTTATAGCGGACTTCTATCCGGTGGACATATGCCATGAATACCTGTTACTTAGTTGATCGTGGTGAGCAAAATAGGTATCAAACCTGGTTGGGGAAGAATGGAGGAATAGTCCCTGAAAGGCGGCTACCAAATAGATGGTGATATATTGGCATCATCATTTTTCTTACCAGTCCTTATTTTCGATCAAGATGTCCATCGATTAAGACATAGATCTATCTTACCTTGTTGGTAAGAGATTCTACCCAAATTCACCAATCAAATCCAGTTCTTTCTTTTTCCGGAATGAATCCACCATACTTTTATTGAATCTGATTCACGATACTTCTTGGAGAAAAAATGTACTATCGTATCAAACGGGTAAATAATCTTGAAAAATCACCTAAAAATACATCCTATGAGATAACCAGAAGAGAACCCAGAACCTATAAAGAGAGCACAATTCTCATTGATGGTTGTCTTGGAACAAAAAATAATATCACTGCATATGCTGAAGGGATGTTCGCAACTTTTGACCTCGCCAGCCAGGAGATACCAGACGAATATGAAGACGATGGAACCGGAATCTTTACTGATCCGCGGCCAGTGATCACCGTAGCTGACTGGCTTCAGGAAGATATTGAGGATATCAGAGCTATGTCAGAATCAGTGATCGAAACGTATATCAAAGAGGTTGAGGAGGATGCCGATACCGAAGGAGTTATCTTGGAAGATGATGTCAAGGCATATGTGCATCAGATCAGAACTAAACAGGGGAGTAAATTATAAAGGGGAGAAAGAGTGAGGGTGATATTATCTGAAATCTATCTAATATCTCTTTCGTCTCTCTTTTTTCGCTGCAAGTTTCATTGCCTCATCGCTGAAACAGTCTCTCTTGAGAAGTTCAAAATAACACCGGCTACAGGCTTTAACACCGGTGAGAGTATCATGGGATTCTGCACATTCCTCCTCAAAAAGATAGCGTTGTAACTCGGCGAGAGTTGGCTGTCTGTACCCTCTTCGATTACTCAATGTTGGAAGTTTACAGAGATCTGTGGAAGCCTTCATGGTACAATGATGTTCTTTTCCGTATATTGGGGCATTCTGTTTCTTTCTGGCATATTCAGAGGTGACTACTTTACGATCAAAATCGATATCATGGCCGACAATGATATCGGTAACTTCAATTGCCTTAGAAAAAATTTCCAACATTTCCCCAATCGGAATACCTTCTTTGATTGCTACTTCTGTTGTAATCCCATGAATCTGTGATGCTTTTTGAGGGATTGTAAATCCTTCAGGCTTTACTATAAGACAGTGTTCTTCACTGATACAAGCATTCTCATCACATAATATCCATGCAATCTGGACAATTCTAGGCCAGTAATCCGGGTAATGGAAGGGATCTTTCTCTTCCAGAGGAAGCCCGGTTGTCTCGGTATCAAATATTAAATAGCGCATAATTCCTGAATGAGGCTGTTATCAGATCGAATCTCGATCACTTAGACCTTCAAATGTCCGGGAAGCGATCTGGCAAAGGTAGCAATTGTATCCCAGTCACGGTGGTCTCCGGTTGGAGATTTTACAAACTCGGTCATTTTTCGTGCAATAAATGAAAGTTTTGAAGGATCTAGGGATCCGGCAAAGATGGTGGATACCTTTGGCGATAACGGGGATAGTGAGTGCAAAAGAGCATCATGTGCTGCCCCGATCTTTGAAGAATCCTCCGACACAGGGGCCATACCAACTGCAAAAGCTGCAATCGGCATAGAAACAAGTGTATTTGAAAATTTTTTAACAAATGAACTGACATCACTGATCAGCCGGCCCATGTATAATGGGCCGCCGATAACTATAGCATCATAACCGGTAAGTGAAGATACTGTTTTCATTTCAGCAACAGTAGTGACGTACCCCATCGACTCCAGTTCTTTCGAAATTGCCTCGGCTATCCCGGATGTTGAGCCATTCCGGGTACCATAGGCTACAAGGATTCGTGCGGACATAAGCAGGAGTATATTATGCTGGTAGGGTATAAAAACAGGATTGTTTTTTATGTCGTCTAAGGATGGAACGTACCTTAAGCTATGGGTTGCTCATCCAACCAGGTACTGCAATATTGTGTCCCAGTGCTGAACAGAATAATTGAAAGATGATGTACTGGAGATCAGAGCAGTCTGATCAGTCAGGTGATCTTTCACCACTATTCCCCAAGATTCTGATGTACATGAATTAATTACCGCGCAGGTAAAGGCCACCATTATTGCCTCTATTTCTTTTAAATCTGAACCATTTCAATAGGCAGAGTAAAAATTTTCTCATAAGGGAAAAATATAAATGTCTGATTAATAAAGACACGTTGTATTGGGAACTATGAAAAGTTCTATCGGAATATTGGTTCTGGTACTTATTATCCTGATTATTCCAAATATTGTAACACCTTCAGGGACGATTGAAAATAATGATATCCATGTTACATGGTCAGGTACGTGGAATACCACGTTTGGTACCATGGTCCTTGCCTTTGAAGGAACTACTTTAACTGGGAAATACTTTCAAAAAGGGGGAGTGACTTCCGGTATTGTTGCAGAGGATGTATATGTTGGAATCTGGTCTGAGAACCCAACCTATTCAACTCCCAATGACTCTGGGGACTTTGAATTAATTCTTGATAATTCTGGTCAATCTTTTTCTGGTTGGAAGCGATATGGGGCCGCAGGAAACAGGATTGTTTGGAATGGAGTGAGGATCCATCAAGACACACCGCTGTTGCCACAGGTTATGGGATGTGACTGCTCGTGTGTAAAAACCCTCACCTGTGGAATCAGATGTGGCTACTCCTGAAATCGCATCGTTATCATATGAATCCATATTATCTGCAAATTGGGTATTCAATCTGATTTCGATTATAATTGGGAATCTGTTTTATAGCTAAATCTGCCAGACCTGATTTCCTCTACCCATGACCTGAAGAGATCTACCCCCGCGATCATACGACTCCCATGCCTCATAAAAAAGGCATCTTCTTCACCTTCATTGATGGGGGGCTGAGATATAAACTCCTCCAGTGCCTTAAATCCATCAAAATCAGTACAGCATATTCTGATAAAAAAATCGGAATATGGTGCCATCATTGATTCTCCTGTCATAACCGCGATATGATATGGATGACGAATGAGAGCGGGAGCCAGATCATTTGAATACTGGATACCGGCGGTTAGGAGTTCTTTTGAGAGCTTATTCAGATCGACCATAAAGGAAAAGCCGGCCTGTGGAATTGTAACTGATACATCCGGAATCTCTCTGAATAGTGCAGCTAATCGGGTTGTCATTATCCTGAAAATTGATCTTGTTTCACACATCCAGGAGTCAATTTCAGAATCATACTGATAAGCAGGTATTGCAGCCTGTTGCATTGGTGTCGATGCTGAGGTGTACATTGTAGCGAGGATCTTAATGAGTGCATCAACGACTTTCTGGTCACATCCCTGAGGCATAATGCAGGTCCCAATCCTGAATCCGCCTGCTGCACGATCCATAGAAAGACCTCCCAGCACAAAGGTTCCTTCTGGATATATCTTTCCCATACTCACAAAAGATCCTGGTTCATATGTCATGAGCGAATATGTCTCATCTGCAAGAACAAGAGTATTATAATCCTTACATACTTCTGCAATCTTACTCAGCTCTTCTGCACTATACACACAACCTGTTGGATTTCCAGGATTATTGAGGAGAAGAAGATGCTGGGTCTTGACGAGGCCTTTCAACAATGCTGCAAGCTGAGCTGGACGAATCTTATAATTCATCATCCGGTGCCCATATATCCGGTAATATGGCCTGTTTAGAATCCGGAGCAGTGGCAAATACCCAAGCCAGCCCGGAGATGGAACAATTACTGAACCATTAAGGAGAGTAAATAGAGGAAATAGAAGCCCTTTTGCACCGGGACCGATGATGACCTGTTTGGGATCTACTGACATCCCATAATTTTTTTGATAAAATCCTGATACTGCATCACGTAATGCCGGGAGACCTGCCGGATCACTATAATGGCCTGACAGATCTGATTGAAGAGCGGCCTGAAGCGACTCGGGAAAAGGAAATGGTGACTCAGATATCCCAAAACGTATAATATCTTCTGTGCACCCGGTTTTGGCACATTGCTCGACCTGTCTGGCCAGCAATTCATCAAATCTCATGAAATCAGGGAGTTGAATCCGGTCAACCCGTGCATCAATCGTTATTGCGGGCATATGTATCCTCTGGTGAGAGTATCGAAGAGGCGTTATATATCTCTTGGCATCGGATCCTTTTTTCGGCTGATATTTGGATGGGGGGATCAGGGAAAAGAAGGTGATTAATTATTCTGGACGGTAAGTGTTACCGTAAAGGTTCCTGAACTATTAAACATATGGACCGGATTCTGTTCTGTGGATGTCCTCTGATCACCAAAGTTCCAGGACCAACGGGTTGGATTTCCCACTGAAGCATCCATAAACTGAACGGTCAGCGGAAATACCTGAGTTCCCGGGATACCATAGAACTTAGCCTGGAGTGTGGGCTGATATACGTCCTGAACAGCATGCGCTGCATTAATACGCCCACCTGATGCTACTTTACCTGAAAGAGAACTTTTTGAGTCGACTGTTGAGAGAATTACCGACCGAATCTGCAGATTGGTGAGCGATGGATTCGCCGCCTGCATGAGGGCCGCAAGTCCGGATACATGAGGTGTCGCCATAGAAGTTCCGGATTTTGTTCCATATGAGTTTGAAGGAGTTGTACTGTAGGTGTTTACCCCGGGAGCGGCGACATCAACACTGACTGCCCCATAGTTTGAGAAAGAGGCGAGGAGATCATTATGATCGGTTGCTGCAACTGCTATGATATTTGGGCTGGTATATGCAGACGGGTACTGAGGATAGGTATCAGTATTTTGACCGGAATTTCCTGCAGCACATACTACAACCGCGTGTGATGCGTCAATGGCATCCTTGAGCGATTGATCCGATCCCCCACCCCCCCAAGAATTAGAAAGGACATGAGCACCTTTTTGATTGGCATACAGAATTGCAGAGATAGCATCTGATGTATATCCTGACCCACCCGAGTTGAGGAACTTGAGAGGCATAATCTTAGCAGTCCAGCACACTCCGGCAACTCCTATCCCATTATTCCCGATACCTGCAATTGTTCCGGCACAATGAGTCCCGTGCGAGTGATCATCCATTGGATTATTGGTCCCAGCAACAAAATTCCATCCTCTGGTATCATCAATATAGCCGTTTCCATCGTCGTCGATGTTATTTCCTGCTATCTCACCTGGATTTGTCCAGATATTAGTTGACAGATCAGGATGGTTGTAGTCAACCCCGGTGTCAATCACCGCGATTACAACAGAAGATGAACCTGTACTGAGAGACCAGGCAGCAGGAGCATCAATATCTGCGTCCACTGTCCCCCCCGTCTGCCCTGTGTTATGCATCCCCCACAAACTGGAAAATGAGGGATCGTTGGGTATTCTATCCTGTCCGGGAACAGACGTAGAAGTCGGAGTTGGTGTTATCGTTGTGGTCGGAGTCGGGGTTGCAGTAGCCGTGCTCGTTGTGGTCGGTGTCGGGGTGGGGGTTGGTGTGGGTGTCGGGGTTCCACTCCCGGTCGTGAAGGCTTTCAGACATACATTGGTGTTAGTATATCCGGAAATGGTAGTGAGATCTCTGAATGAGGAGCCATAATGACTGATATAACTCTGTCCTGCAGATGCAGTTGCTCCACTGGAATATCCCGGATAGGGATACTCAATAGCAATCGGATATCCATATCCGGTTGTGGTAATACCAACAACAACCGAGAACTTCTGACCTGCTGTGAGCTGAACTCCGGGTATGATGATTGTATGATACCCGGCAGACTCAACTGACCCGGAGACCGTTCGTGCCAGAGTGCCTGAGAGAGGCCCGCTATTAACTCCGGTATACACCTTAACTACATAATTACTATTCATTTCCGGGGTGTAAAATGAGACTGCGGTAAGTTGCTCAGAGACACTTGCAGTAAAAACATTAGCAAGGAATGCAGTAGAATCACCATACCCGATATCATACACCCATCCGTATGGATCATACTGGTATACCCTGGCAAAGTTGGTTATTGGGGCTGCACTGAGGAAACAGAACTGTTCATCATAGCCCATAAGGGCGTCATAATATGAGACCCAGAAATAGCCGCTATTCCCCCAACCGGTGCCCCAACTGTTTTTACACAGATACGCCCCATCCCCGGCAGGAGTTGTTGTGAACCGGGACCTTGGCAAAGAGTCATCCCAACCGATAATCGTGATAATATGATTTGAATAGGTCCACGAGGGATAATAATAGGCCTTATTGGTAGACGAATATGAACCGTCACTGTGGTAATATGATGCTGAAACAGCACCATAGTTTGTCAGTGCCCATTTGATGTTATCATTATCCAGGGCACTTGTTTTCGGCGGAATCTGGATGACATCCTGGATATGGCTAACTGCAGGAAGACCTGTTGGTGATGGAGTAGTGTCTGGTCGGTATGGATCTGCCGATTCAGCTACCGGACCACTCCATCTGCCAAGATATGCCATTGAGATGAAGTTGTTCCCCCCATCACAGGGCCCCCAGTCAAATCCGTGCGTATTCTTCAGATTATTTTCTGAGAAGTCATTCACTGTTGGCATCATCGTTGACTCCAGTGATCCATACGCGCCATGAGCCCAACAGGAACCACAGGACCCCTGATTTTTAACTGCTGTGACTTTGTTTGTGTCACGAAGATCAAAAGTCGCTGGGTATGATCCAGCTGCACGATTAAAGTCCTTCCCTTTTAAATGAGTAAAATTCACTGGAGATGGGGTATACCCACCAGTATTGATACCATCAACGGTAGTGCTCTGATGCCCGGTTTTAATAAACTCAATGAATCCATCTGAAAGGGGAGCAGGCTTTGGAGTGTCAGAACCATCTGGTAATGGGGTAGGGGTCGGAGTCTGAGTAATCCTTCTACCTGCCGATTGCAGAACATTTGGGGGAGCTGCCACCAGAGGAGGATTCTGAAGCACTGGTGGTTTTCCAGGGATTTTTATATCTGGAATTACCGGCCCGGTAGTTATCAGACCGGTCGAGGTAGAGGTTGAAGGAAAAGAAATCCAGGGAGAGGATATCCCCTCATCACTGATATGTACCACATAATCAGGTTCTGCATACTCAACAATCGGGAGTTTCTCATACTGCTTTATCGCATCTGGAACTGATATGCCTGACAGTTTAACGAGTTGCATCCCCGGAAGTCCCCTGCGGGAGTAATCTTTCGTTACCGTAGCGCCGATCTCGGAGTTGGCTGCTGCAATAAGCGTTCCACTATCAGACAGGGCCGTAATGTTTTCAGTTCTAAATTTGACAATCACTCTGTCAGGAGCATATTCAGCAGAAGAACCAGGGGAGGGAGCAGGGGATACCGTTGGAGAAGGAGTACCTTCGCTCACGTTTCCTCTTCTCACTTCTTTTGCCGGTGAGAAGGAAGGGAGATATTTCAGAGGATCTATTGTAATCAGAGAGGGTATCGATGGATAATTCAATTGAGGAGTAGGCACAGACACCGTGGGAATCAGAGGTGGTGACATTCCAAGAACTCCCTGAGATGCAGTGAGGATTCCTCGCTCTGTAGAAATGTCTGGGTCAGTATCCTGCAGTCCTGCCGTAGCCACCGCAGTAAATAAAACTAACAAACATATGAGAGCAACAGACATACCCTGAATCATGATCTTTTCCCCCTTATGATAAGAGAAAGGATCACTGGATAATATTTATACTTATCCCTTGGTGCGAAGTCGCGGTTCAACTACGTGAAGATGGATACTATGTACGTCCATAATTTGTGCAATATAAAAAATTAGTGCTATTCAATAGCACATAATTTAGAGATATTCACGATGCACCATATCCTGCGAGAGATCAGGTTCTGCGTTTTTTGGAAGAGACCAAAAAAATTTGAAATCACATTCTGATAATAATCATGGAAAAGCGTTCAGTTATAACTATCAGTATTTATTCCAGGTTTCATATCTGAAGCTTTTTTATATGCTTCACGTGACTCTTCATATTTGCCTGTCTTTTCAAGGGATCTTCCGAGATACTTCCAGCCGTAGGGGTCAAACGGATTGAGTTCAACCGATTTTTGTAAAGAACCGATTGCATCGTCAAAATAATTAAGGTTAAACTGAGCCAATCCCATATGTTTCCAGGCTATAGCATTTCTGGGATCAATTATGGTAGCATTCTTGTAGGACATGACCGATTCATTGTATCTGTACTGCCTGTCAAGAAGGAGCCCCTTCTCAACCCATAATGAAGAATTCAGGGGAGATAGAAATATCGCTGTATCGTAAGATATATAAGCATCATCAAATCGGTCCATTGTACCAAGTATTTTTGCTTTTAGGCTCCATAAAGATGCATTTGAGGCGTCTGCATCAATGCCCTCTTCGATAAGAGAGAGAGTACCAACAAAATTCCCAGACCCGGAGAGATTCAGACCTGCAAACAATTTATCTGTGTCGGTTCCATTAGCATCCGTATAACTGGTTAGTCCAACAATGAGGAGAGATAACATGAAGATATTGAAGATTTTCATACCACTATAGTGTTTACTACGTAGAAAAATCTTCACCCGGTATCCATGAGATTTTTTTCTGACCAAGATACAAGTGGTTAAATAACCGATTCATCCAGATATACTTCAATACCGATAATATGCAGACTTGTCCAACGTGAACTTTGGACTATATCATCAATTGGGCCCATATATTAATTGATACATATCATTCTCAATTATTGACACATTAGTGTTCAGTTTCATTCATTTTACCATGATATCAATTTTGTATGTTGATGCCAATCCAGTGTATCGGATCACAACGAAGCAATTTCTTGAAAGGTTAGGGGGATTTACCGTTACCCCTGCGCTCTCTGGAAAAGAAGCACTGGTGATCCTATCATCTGAATCCTTTGATATAATTATTTCTGATTATACACTGCCAGATATGGATGGAATCGTATTGTTCAGGCAGATAAAAGAGGCCAATGATCTGATACCGTTCATCCTCGTCTCAGATAGTATCACAAATATGATGCAAACCAGAGCGAAAGAATTTGGAGTAGATTATGTTCTCTCAAAGAAAGGAAGCCCGGTAATCGTCTTCGAAGAACTGTCGCACAAAATACGGCGTTCTGTAAAAAGACGCAGAAGGGAACATGCATTCCGAGAACAGAGTCTAAAAATTAAGGCCGAAGAAAAAGAGCGGTGGGTGATAGACTATGATGGATATACCCGGTCAGGAGGAGAAGAGATCGCCGGACTTCTGATGTATCCTCTTGCGGAGATTCAATCTACCTCTATCTTTTCATTCATGGATGAACCGGGAAGAATTACTGGTACTCAAATTTTTGAAGGAATTTCTAACCTGCCAGAAAAAACCTGTGAGTTTGATCTTCTCAGGTCTGATAAGAGCAGAATTGTTATCCAGATGAATCTCGTACCTGTGACCGAAAAGGACCAACGTCAGACCATTGAATGTACAAACATTACTGACATTACCGGGATAAAAAGCATCTTAAAAACTCTGCAGAGTTATGAAGAGCAATGCTGTTTAATTGCTGAGAACATCAAAGAAATTATCTGGATCCTGGATACTGTAACCATGAAGTTTACCTACATGAATTCTTCAGTCATTCAGATGCTCGGGTATACACCGGGCAAGATTCTCTCCCGTCAGATTGATCATACCTTGGTAACCGATCATCCAGAGTCACTCCCGGATATCATCTGGAGACGGGTAATGAATCATCTTTCTGAAGATGAGCCTGTTACATTCTATATAGATGAGATACGGTTACCAGCTCATGAACAGTCCCCTATCCTGACTAACGTTATATCAGCATTTTATTTAAATCGTGAAACGGACCACATCGAAGCCAGAGGAATAATCCGTGAATGTGCTCCTGTAACATCAACCATTTCACATACATGGTCTGGTGAGAAGATCATAGGCAATCTCTCAGTGATGCAGGAATTTATTATCCAGAACCTTGAAACAATACCTCCCGAAAGAGGTCTGAGTCTAATCAGAACAATCGAGCTTCTGATATTTGCGATCAATCACCAGGTATCATTCACCCATAATCCTGAGGCCTTGATAGAGATGTTTGCAGATATGCAGAACCATCATGCTTTGTAATTCGTAGTAGATTGATCTCTCCATGAATAGAGCGTTTAAAGAGATCAGTAACCGGATATAATCATATGACACTTCTCACAATCAGGACCAAATAATGGTGACCAATGCATCTGACGAGGCTCTCTATCAGATTCTCACGATAGGATATGCCGGGTTTCAGGTAGAATCCTTTATCTCGATACTTCACCAGTTTGGTGTCCCTATGATTGTTGATATCAGAACTGCCCCATATAGCAGGGTACATCCTGATTTTTGTAAAAACAAGTTGAAGCGTATCCTTGATGAGAGTGGGATTGCATATGTCTATCTGGGTCGTTCCTTGGGCGGGAAATACACCGATCCAGCGGTTCAATTTCCTGAAGGCGGTGTTTCCTATGCCAGGGTTGCAACACTCCCTACCTTTATGAACGGACTTGCTGAACTAATACAGATTAGTCAGGATAATCCCCGATGTACCTTATTATGTGTGGAAAGGGATCCTTGTCAATGCCACCGGTTTACGCTTGTATCGCATGAATTGTCAAAAATTGGTGTCTCTGTGGGTCATATTCAGGGAGATGGGACGATTCGGAGTAACAGGGATCTTGAAGAAGGATTACAAAAGCGCTATGGGATATATATCGCTTTAGAAACACTCTATGAGATGCATAATCATTCTCTTTTTAAGATTGAAACTCACCAACACAATATCAGTGAGTAACCCCCGTACTCCTCGAAGAACCATATCCAGGGTCCAATAATTTTTTTAATTCTCTATGGATGCACCGGTGTTATGATCAGAGAGGAAAAGACCTGGCTCTTCTTTTTGCATTCTTCCAGATTACCGAAGGGGTATCTATGAGCTCTTCAATTTCGCTGTTCCTAATCCCTCCGGTGAAGAAGAGAAAAGCAAATGAAATTGCATCAAGGGTAATTATCGTACTGTGTGAAGTTCTCAGAGGATTAAAAACGAAATAATGTAAACTCTTCACCCGAGCTCATACGAGGTTACCCCGAAAATCTCCTGGATTGGCAGATTCGGAAGAATCTTTGTATACATCCGGGCAGTTCCAAACACCTCTGTCATTTTTCTTTTTTGTGCCATCCTGACGGCTGCAGTGTTTGGTTCAGGTGTATCAAAAAAAATTGTTTCTCCCTGAATTGTATTACATAGTCCATCAAAAAGTTCATCAGCAATACCTGGAGTATCTGCAAATATTGGCCCGATCTTATGTCCCTCAAAGCAGCGCCTGATTACTCCATATCCCAGAACCGCTTGATCTGCACCAGTTTTCACCAGTGTTTCTCCTTCAGGTTGCTGAATCCAGTTCTGGAGAAACACCCGACGCTCTGCAGGAAAGTGGCGGGTATCATAGGAGAGTAATGTATCAAAGGGAATATCAGATGCATGCACGAGATCAGGCTGCGCTTTCCCCACCGCTATCCCTTGCCACCTGATATTCCGGTACGCATACTTCATGCCGATCTTTGCAGCGTACTTATCCTGCATCGCAAAAACCCCATCTCCTCCAAAATTTCTATCTCCTGCATGATGGAGCATTGCCTGAAAGATATCCCAGCCGACCCCATGGTGTCGGTATTCCTCCTGAACAATGTAAAAACCACCAAATGAAAAAGATTCAGAATAATTGGTGGCTACTCCAACCCCAATAATCTCCCCCTCATGTTCAGCACAGAACCAGCCATCAGGATCCTGTGGATAATGGCATGAAGCATCATGTAGTCCAGGGTTCCAGCCAGCATCCCGTGCCCATTCAATAGGGATGGTAATCTCATGTGGACGTATTTTTCTGATGTGATAGGTAAGATCCATATAATAACCAATAATAACGCGAATAGATTAAATAATCAGCACCACAT
>DATMXW010000036.1:0-19183 GCA_035561295.1 Methanospirillum sp.
TCGCAGATCCTAACCTCTTATGATGAGATTGAGGAGATGAACATGGACTCCTCACTCACCTCCCTTGAAGGCACCCTCCTACTTAGGGGAGAAATTTTGGAAAATATAGCCTCGAATTATGCTCAAATGTCAGAGGTCAGACAATTTGTGCAAACTAAAACCAATGATTCTGAGCTGGATCTCTTCACCATCAATTCTCTAAAAAGCTCAGGAGTAACCTTTGTTGCTATTATTAACCAGGCAGGAACGGTCCAGTATCTAAAATGGTATGACCCAGAGACATACCAGGAGATACCAGCCAATGCATCAACCTGGCTTTTTTCCTGCACTCAGTTCGAGGATAACAGAAGTGGTCCATCGATCCTTCAATATTCGCAAGGGAATCTACTGCTGATATCACATGCCCCCCTCATCTCTCCTGAAGAACGTGGGGGATCAGCAGGCATACTTATTATCGGCGGACCTTTTCAGCCATTCATTGACATGGCTCGAGCCAAATATAATCTGAAAGATGCATCAGTCCAGATAAATTCCTCACAGGCTCAGACATTTTTCCCCCGGATTTTTCTGATTAACACTGATGGATCCCACACAGTAACGGCTCATAATGAGACGGTTATCCAGGGTGAAATTACCTATCGCGGATATACTCCCTCCACTTCTGTATCAATCACCCTTATGGGTGAGAAGAAATTTTTTGACAAAGGAAGATCCTTTGTCACATCATATTTCTGGCGTTCTACTATCTTCGCCCTGCTGTGCACAATAATTGGCGTCATGATTATGCTAATCCTTTTTCGCGAGTATGATCATGCCCATTCTCTGATGAGAAAACAAGAAGAAGAGATATCCCGGCTCAGGGAACGTCGCGAGATACTGGATAAATTCCATATAATTCTTGATAGGTACCTTCACTCCGGGCCTGATACTGATCAGAACATTGCTCTGATAAGTGCTGCAGCAGGCAGCCTCTTTAATGCTGAATCTGTGATATATGCCCGAATCGAAGGTGGAATGCCGGTAATTGTGGGATCCTGGCCAATCCCGAATCAATCTATCCATGACTGGATCATTCATACCGTCGTATCCAATCACCCCTACAGAGGAAACCTAGAAAACACAGTATTGCCCTTATCCCAGATCTGTACAGGGAAGACAGAGATGATTACTGGAGCAAACCCATCAATCCAGAGTATACTCTTTCGATCGATACACCCCGGAAACGAGATATTGGGATATTTCTTTATGTTTTTCCGGGGTCTGGATACATTCAATGAAACCAACCAGATTGTACTGGATCTCTTAGTTAATGCATTATATAGTGAAGAAAGCAGAAGAATCGAAAAAAATGCACTATACAAACGTGATATTGTGCTTGAGGCTATTGGCCATTCAGCAACACACCTTTTACGGGATCTGAGTATCTCATCTATAGTCGAGATATTACAGACATTTGTTACTCAAATAGGGGTTCATGAAGCACACATATTCATATGGAACTTTAATACTGAAGGGGAGCAGATACTCACCCATGACTATGTCTGGGTTGATACGCACATAAAGCCCACATTTGAGCAGCTGAGATGGGATGATCTCATCTCCGGCCCTATGAGTCACTGGGTATCTGATAGATCAACTCCCATAATCAGGGCAGGGTCTCCTGATATGTTTCAGGATCAGAAAGAATATCTGGAGAATAGGGGGATCCACTCTATTGTTCTCATCCCTCTTGTCTCCAGAAACGAGTATGTGGGTGCTCTATTTCTTGTCGACAGGATCCAGGATCGATTTTGGCTACCTACTGAACTGGAAGCTCTACAAATCGCTTCGGGTCTCATTATGGCCACTATTGTTAAGATAGAAAGCGATGAAAACCTCCGCGAGAGAGAAGAGAATTTCAAACATTTTTTCAATCAACTCAGAGATTTTGTCTTTGTTCTCGATACTGATGGCAGAATTATCACCTCGAATCTTTATGCAATACAGGAGATTGGAGTAAAACCATCTGATATGAAAGGCATGCATCTCTCTGGAACCTTCACCACCCGCTGGATTGATACCCCCCCTCCATCCAGAGAGAGACCATCTTCTGCAGGGTATATAGAGAGGTCAGCAATTCTCCTCACTATCGACGGGAAAGAAATCCCGGTGGAGATCAGGCAACTACCAGGTATCTGGAATGGAAATCAGGCAATCTTCTGTATTTGCAAAGATATATCAGCTCTGAAACGTTCAGAACAGAAATTTGCAACAGCTTTCCGATCCAGCCAGGTACTGCATATTATCCTGAATCTCCGGACAGACAGAATAATCGATGTGAATACCACATTCTGCAAGACACTAGATATTTCGAGAGATGATCTGATCCAGTCTCCTTCAGAGTTTTTTTCCCGGATCTGTGACAGTGAACAGTTAGAAAGGATGAAAGAGGTAATTCTTACCCGCGGTTCTATCCAGGATTGTGAGATCAGTCTCAAAACACGGGAAGAAAAAGTCAGACAGGGATCATTATATGGTGCACTCATAGAAATTGAAGGAGAACCCTGTGTTCTGTACTCAATCGTGGATATCACAGAGAAGAAGAGAGCAGAAGCCAGAATACAAAGATTACTGCAGGAACTCTCTGATACAAACCATGACCTGAATAATTTCGCTCATACTGTTGCCCATGATCTGAAAGATCCTTTGAGAGGAATATCCTCTCTGGTCTCCTGGATAATAGAAGATAATTGTACAGACCTAGATCCTGATGGAAAGAGATACCTCCAGATGATTGTCGGGCAGGTGCATCGGATGTCTGATCTTATTGATGGCATACTAGCATATTCCCGAGCCGGAATCGTTCATGAAGAGCAGGTTATAGTCCCGATTGAAGCGATTATCAAAAAAGTATTAGAAATCCTGTCGCCCCCACCTTCAGTAACAATCCGTATCGAGAATGAATTACCCCAGTTACGTGGTGAATGGATAAAAATTCTACAGGTATTTCAGAACATCATCAGTAATGCTCTCAATCACTTAAACAAAGAGGGGGGAGAAATTCTCATCCGATCCAGACCGTATGGAGAGAGCTGGGTATTTGAGATTTCTGATAACGGGATTGGTATTGATCCCTCACTGCACGGATCGATATTTGAGGTCTTCAGATCATTTTCTTCACCCCGGGGGAAGAAAGGAACGGGTATTGGCCTTTCTATTGTAAAGAGGATTGTTGAATCATCAGGAGGATCAGTCTGGGTTGAGTCAGAACCCGGGGTTGGGTCCACCTTCTTTTTTACCTTTACCAGCCCGGGTGAATTTCCAGACATATGCAAACCAGGAGTTTCCTCATGATTCAAATACATTATATTGAAGACAATCCTGTCGATCAACATGCATTTTTAAGGGAGATTGAGAAACAATCTCTCGCGTATAAGACAACCATCTCATCATCACTTAAGGAGGCTCGGATGAATAGTTCGGTATATGATCTAATCCTCTGTGATTTTTTCCTACCTGATGGCACAATTTTAGATATCATTTCAGATCTGGTGAAAGATGGAACTCCGGTTATCGTTATTACTGGTCAGGCAGATATGAGCAACGCTATCGCTGCAATGAAACGCGGAGCCCGGGATTATCTGGTAAAAGATATGAAACACCAGTATCTCAAAATGCTTCCAATTCAGATAGAAAATCTTCTGAATAATCGAAAAACTGAGCAGGAGCGTAGCTGGTTATCAACAATCTTTTATTCAGTCGCTGAAACAATCTCTTTTGGAATGTATCTGTATGAACCAGTGTCTGACAGAGTGGTCTATTATAACTCTGCGTTTTTATCAATCTGGGATATACCTGAAGGCATGTATAACTCAGATAAACCCCTCACTCATTCAGAATTCTGGCAAAAGGTTACCAGCCGGGGCGGGTATGAACCTTCAGATCTCAGTATTTGCCCGATAGGACAATCAGATAACCCATGTTTTCACCCAAATGGAGAGATCACGGTTCGAGAAAATAAGACGATCCGGTTTGTAACCAGACGTGTTCTATACGAACCCGGGATTTCCCCCTGTTATGTAAGTTTTTTTGAAGACATTACTGAACTGAGCAGGGCCCGTGAATCTCTCTATCAATATTCACAGGAACTCGAGTCCATGAATGCAACCCTTGATCAACGGGTACAGGAGCGGACTCTCCAGGTTGAGCTTCTTATGAAGAAAAAGAACGAGATGATGATAAATATTGGTCATGATCTCCGTACGCCACTAACCCCTCTTATTGCTATTCTTCCTCATCTACGAGACCAGGAGTCAGATCCTGAGAAGCTAAGACTCTTATCGATGCTCTGTGAAGGAGCAGCAAAGCTCCATTCTCTGACAGAAGCTGCACTCAAAATTGCACATCTTGGTATGGGCCTCCCTCTTTTTGAAGGCTCTTCCCATGACTGCCTCTGCAACCTCCGGGAGTATATGCTCACCCAGACAAACAGATATCTCACGGATATTACAAACAAAGATCTATCAGTAGTAAATGATACTCCTGATGATATCACATTTTTTTTCAAACCAACCCAATTACGTCTGATCCTGGACAATCTTATCCATAATGCGATACAATATTCAAATATCGGTGGTACAATCTCACTTCATGGCGGGTTTGATGGAGATTCAATCTGGTTCTGTATATCTGATACAGGAGTCGGGTTGAAACCCAATGATGCATCACGAATATTTGATGATTTTTACAAAGTAGATTCAGCCAGAAAAAACCTGTATACTCATGGGGTTGGTCTTTCTGTCGTGAAGAAACTGGTCATCCTGAATAACGGACACATCACCGTAACGAGTGATGGGCCTGGAAAAGGATCCCGGTTCTGTGTTTCACTTCCAGATTGCACAAGAAACGGCTGATTCTTGCTAAACCAGGTATACAGAGGACCATCTCTATCTTCTCTCCTTGCTATCAGGATCCAGGCACCGACGAATGAACTCTGATTTGTGGCAGAGAGCCTGTGCCAAGATCTCGGAGTCAACTACAGATCCAGATATCGGGAGGTCACCCGGAGAGTGTATATCATATCCTGATACTTCCACATTTCGATGCACCCGGCATCTGACTCACGAATCTTCTTGGTCATACGAGCAATGGAAGTCTGGAGAAAAAAACTTAATTACCCAGACCTCACCATACATCGAATAGACCGGTTGATTGGGAAGATCATCCATGCCATAATCCGGGCAAAATCCGGGAAAAATCAGGTGATAAAATGGCACCACTGGATAAGCAAAGTATTATCTATTTTTAATCTAATTCCTATCCATTACGGTGATTAAGATGAATTTCCTCAAACGTCTGCTCCTTATCATGATAGGGCTATCGATAATCCCTCTATGTATTCTGGGGATGGTGACCCTGTTTAGCCTGAATGGAATCGATTCGCTGACTGCCGGACAGATATCAGATATTGGAAATAAAACCGTTAATCTATCAACAGAATCGTTAAACCAGCTGGGAGAGCAGATAATCCTCATCCAGGCAACGGATATGGCCCGGGTTATCGATCTGTATATTACAAGTAATCCTAAGAAAACCGTTGCTGACCTGCAGAACGATCCAAAATTCCTGGAATTGATTAACCTGAACGTGGGGAAAACCGGATACTTTGCCGTCCTGGACAAAAAATCCCTGATCAACCGGGTTCATCCCCGCCAGGATATGATCAATGTTGATTTTCATACGCTCAAAGAGAAACTTCCTCAGTTCTTTGGCGTTCTTGAAAAGATTACAAGCACCGATGCTACCGGAGGATACTATAACTGGGTTGAGGCAGATGGATCAATCAGGCAGAAATATATGTATATCGTTTCCACCAGACATCAGACCGCTGATGGGGTTACCCTCGCCGCTGTTGCAACCACTTATATCGATGAATTTTCTGCTCCAGCCACAATTCTTGAGGAAAAACTACTTGAAGAGAATATTGGCCTCCAAGAAAAGATTGGTACATATATAGGCAGTATCATCGTTCTTCTTGTAATCATCATCATCATTACCGCTCTAGCAGTGCTGGTTATCGGTTTCTTCTTTGCCCGATCTACTACCGAACCTCTGATTAAGACAGTCCATATGATCCAGGAGATGGCCAACGGACACCTCTCTCAACGATTATCGCTAAACCGGGGTGATGAGATAGGAGTAATGGCCTCTGAGATGGATCAGTTTGCTGATTATCTGCAGATCCAGGTTATCGGGACGATGAGAAAGGTCGCTGACGGAGAGAAACTCACCACAGTTACCGTCATCGATGAAAAAGATGAGATCGGCCCGGCTTTGGAAAAGATGAGCAGAACACTGGATCATCTAACCTTGGAGACCAGTAACCTGACCAGCCGGGCAGCTGCAGGGGATCTCTCATTCCGGGGTGACAGTTCAGGTCTTTCAGGACAGTACAAAGAGATTATTGACGGATTTAATCAGACACTTGAGAATATCATCGCACCGGTAAACGAAACAATCCGTCTTTCAAAAGAGTATGCAAACGGGAATTACACAGACAAATTTGATGAAAATATCCGGATTAGAGGAGATTTTACCGGACTGAAAGTAGCTTTAAACCAGATTGGAATTAAAACGGTTGAGGCCCTCACCCAGATAAAGGAGCAGGTTATCGGGCTTGAAGCAAATATGGAGGAGACCAATGCAAGTCTGGAAGGGATATCTGCGGGCAGTCAGCTTCTCGCAGAATCAACAAATAATGTGAGTGCTTTGTCTGAGAAGAGTACTGAGAATGTCGTGCAAATTCAACATACCATGGAGGACCTTTCAACAACCGTCATGGCTGTTGCCCAGCGGACTGAAATGGTTTCGCTCATCGCTCAGAAGACAAATAATTTATCAATTCAGGGTATTGGTCTGGCTGAAAATGCTGAGACCAGAATGAAACTCGTTATTGCCTCGGTTAATGAGACAAAAAGTGTCATTACCCAGATGCATGAGCAGATGGCTGATATCATCAAGATCGTGGATCTGATAACCGATATTGCAGACCAGACTAACCTGCTTGCATTAAATGCAGCAATTGAAGCAGCCCGGGCAGGGGATGCCGGTCGTGGGTTTGCAGTGGTCGCTGGTGAAGTAAAGTCACTAGCTCAGGATTCACAGCGATCAGCAGAACATATCGCTTCTATCATTACCAATCTTCAGAAGAATAGTGATCAGATAACTCAGGCAGTAGAAGAATCATCCAAAGAGGCCAGGGATGGAAATACTGCGGTGACTGATGCCTTTACTGCGTTTACTGAGATTGCAAAGCAGGTAGACGAGATTTCAAAGAGTATGAGCGAGGTGGCAGGAGCATCTGAAGAGGAAGCAGCCTCAGTAGAAGAGATTTCGGCCAGTCTGTCAGAGATCGCAGACTTTTCAAAAAGGATAGAAGATGAAGCGGTTGGGGTTGCTGCAGGAACTGAAGAAACCTCCTCTGCCCTTAATCAGATTTCAAACGCAGTCAATTTATCAGTCCAGGCATTAGGGCAGATTAATCAGGAAATGGACCGTTTTAAAACAGAATAATTATTTTTTTAAAGGTATCCAGGCACCTGGTGAGTGATCAGAAATACAGATAGATCTAAAACACGAAGATATCTGACCATCCAGGTTTCAATACTTCCCGGTTTTAGAACCTTTATCCTTTCCCAGGTATCTTAACCTGAATCTTCGTTAGGGGAGTGATACAAGAACGATCCGATGGTCGAGCGTTAAAAAAGGATTTATGCTTTCTGAGAAGCCATCTCAACATCTTCTGCCTTGATGGTTTTTCTTCCGGCATGGGTTGCCAGATCTACTGCATCTTTAGTGAGCTGACCGATGAACTCCTCAGCCTTCAGCACTAACAATTCTGCTGCATCGCTTCCTACTCGCTCGACTCCACTTGCCTTTGCGATTCTGCTTACTGCTGCAATTGGTAATTCTGCCATAATTTGTCTTAATTTAAATAAATTGAAAAGTATAAAAGATTTTTGGCATAATTCTGTTCCTTAGTTCACAGTCCTACCTAATTCTGGTCATTTCTTAGTCATTTCGCCCGTTCCCGCCACTTCCAAATTATTCCCGGGTGAGTATTCCAAGATATCAATCGCATCACCTGACACTGCCTGAAGTATACGTAATGAGGTATCTCAATGATCCTGATTATTCGGTTTTACAACCCGGTATCCGCTTGCAGGAACAATGATCTCAAAGACTGCCCCAATCCCGGGAGTTCCGGTTTCGCGAATACTAATCCCGGTTATTGCAAGAATTTCGCTTGAAAGAAACAATCCGAAGCCGGTATTGTTTCCAAATCCGCGTTCGAATATTAAAGCCTTGTTCTCATTCACAATCCCTACCCCATCATCTGCGATCTTGATGATGAGAGTATTATCAACGATAGTATCCGTAATGGTGATACGACTGACGGTTTCTCCATGTTGCCTGGCGTTGTCAAACAGATTGTAAAAGACCTTGATAAGAAGCGGATCTGCATAGATATCAAAAGGTGAGGTACTCACATGAAAGGTGATGGTACTATCATCCATCTCTTTAATTACAGCACGAGCAACGACTGATATCTCCTGCCATACGGGATCTTTTATGCCAAGTTCCTGATACTCACGAGTGAATGCTATCTGCTGTTGAATGATATCTGCAGCATTTTTCGCTCTTATGAGATGTTCAATTCCTTCTGGTTCATGGACAGATTCTATGGCAAGATACAGAGAACCGGAGAGAATGGTTAACTTATTCAAAATATCATGTCGTGTGATGCTTGAAAGGAGATTCAGTTTTTTTAGGGTCAGTTTGAGGGCTGATTCGATCTGGGTACGCTCAGAAATATCAACTAATGTCTCAACCGCTCCGATAATTGAACCACCGGTATCCCGGACAGGAGCTGCAGTATAATAGATCCATCTCCCGCATGAACCCATATCAGGCATAAATTCAGTGCCCTCATATGCTCCCTCACCATGTTTTGCCGGAGTCAAATTTTTAAAAAACCATGCAGACTGATTAGGAATCACTTCATCCACCAGAATGTCAGCAAGTAACGGGCGTTTATTCTGATAAAATGGTTTCCAGTGATCAGTAGTACCAATGATGCCATGAGAGGGTACCCCGGTGAACTTCTCTATGGCCTTATTCCAGGAGATCACCCGGTGATTATGATCTATCACAAACTGCATCATTGGCGATCCTTCTAAGACTGATGTAAGGCGGGTTTCACTATCTCTTATGATCTCCTCCATCTTCTTTCGTTCAGAGATGTTTCGAATAATTCCAACGACAGATTCACATCCATTTGAATCAGTATACAGAGTTATCTTTGAGATGACGGTGTCCTTTTGCCCATCTGCACCAGTAAGGACCATCTCTGTCTCAATTGAACTCAGGGATTGAAATACTGCTTCACTCTGGGAACGGATTGCCTCATACTCTTCCTGGATGAAGAAATCGGCAATCGGTCTTCCTATGATATCTTCCCTATTCTTCCCAATTAGCTGACAAAATTGATCATTTACTAATCTCCAACAAAAATTCTGATCTATGACAAAAACCGGGTCGGCAAGGGTATTGATTATCGAATCCAGATTCTTTTTGTCAGCATGTTCTCTCTCTAGTCGTTTATATTCCAGGTCTCGTTTCCGTTCCACGATCTGGGCATGGATAAAGGAAGAAAAGAGAAAAACTCCTACTGTTGATCCAATGATCATGGGAATAGCAATATTTCTCGTAATTGACCAGAGTTGATCGGGAGATGTGACAAGGGTCAGAGTGACAATGGATACGAGGGTGTCACACAATAACATATAGAGAGTAGCAATCCGGGTAGAGACAAAGTCCCGATTGTTCGCAAGGTATAGTATTCCCCCCATGATCCCACAAAAAATGGGAGCAGAAAGCCCGGTATACATGTACGGACCTCCCTGCATGAATCGAAAAGCCCCACCGATAATACCGGCTCCAATCCCGATGACAGGACCACAGGTGAGACCCGCAATCATCGGCCCAATGTCACGAACATTTCCGATTGAACCAAAAAGACCAATCCCGGTAACCGTTCCCACAATTGAGATCAATCCGTAGAATACCATCAGGATGATCCGGGTAACTATTCGGGGATGGTGCTCCAGAATCTCAGTAAAATAATAGCTTCGGATAATAAAATATGCAAAAACTGCGATGACGCAAATAATCTCGAAAAGAATAACTGAGTTATGGAGGAGCACGTCATCCATACTATGGAATTGGTGTGATCAATGAAAATGGTTACTATCCCCGGACCTCATATTTGCCTGAATAAAACTTGGAATAATAATATCTTTCGTCAAAGAGAGTGTAAGAAATCTTCATCGTCAGCATGCACAGTACGATCATTGGTGACCTCAAGAATACCCTAATGCTGTGGTACGTCCTTATTCGATTCTCGAGTGGAGTATCATATCGCCACTCATTTTTCGGCCTTGGTTTTTTGCATAACCTCCCGCTTTACAATGAGCATTGTTCCAATAAAACCGAATACGATATTCAGATAGAACATAATCAGACGCCAGAGGAGAATAAACACACCCAGGACTGCTGTGGGGACGAAGAGAGCATATAAAGAGGCTGCCGATATCTCAGCTATGCCCGCAGCTCCCGGGGTCAGGGGTATCATACTGACCAGGGCAATGATAATCTGGGCAAAGAGTGAGTTTCCAATAGAGGGTGCAAGACCCAGACCAACCAGAATCACCGAAGCTACCAGAAATTCAGAGAACCAAAAGAGGAATGAGTATACAAACCCGATAAATAACCCCATCCGTGCATGCCCCGCAAAGGCGGTCAGACCTGATGAGAAGAGATCAAACTCCTCATCTATCCGGGAGGCAACCCGGTCAATCGAAGGTCTGTTCCATCGTTTTTTGATCGCTCCGATGATCTGATTGACTCTTCTTTTCATCATAACAGGATATTTTACTGCAAGAATCAGGAGGAGATCAAACATGAGGAGCATTCCAATCGAGAAGAATATGACCGCGACAAATGCATCTCCCAGAGCTGAAATTAAGTCCCACATGAGAAGAATGCCAATTGCAGCCATTATTACCAGGATGATTGCATCAAGAAACCGCTCAACAATCACTATTGCTGTAGCATCGCCAACCTTGACCCCGGATTTGAAGAGCTCATGAATCCGAACCGGCTCTCCCCCTGCTGAACTCGGGGTAATGGCTGCGACCAGAAGGTTTGCAATGACCGCAACAAAACAGGTCTTAAAAGAGACACAATATCCGAGGGCTCCTGACATAACCCGAATCCGTTCAGCCCAGAGAGAGAAGGAAACGACACGGAGAGCAATTGCCAGGACCAGGCAGAAGATGTTTAGATGAGAGAGATACCCAAATGTCTCCTCATTAAAAGTAGAGAATAATATTATTGAGAGAATGAGAGCACTGAACGCAAACGAAAGGTACACCCAGATATTCTTCTGATCCATCCTGCCTCACTCAGAGTACTCCTATCGATTGGTCATGCATATGAGAAGTAGTTTGGGTCTAAAACAGCAGAGAATGGTGCAGCAGAAAAGGTACTGACTACGTTCTCTCGTGCGAAACAAACGATGAATTCTTGTCTGCAAAAAACCCAACTAAGCAGTATAGGTATGATTCCTCCTCCAGATGAGCAGATAGTTCCTGATGCATATGAGGAGCAGCGTCTCTTTGAACCAATTGCCGTTGATCAGGAACTCCCAGATGATCTCGATTCTCCTGATGAAGAGAATATTACCAGCGAGGATACTGATGAACTCTCAGCATTCAGTCTTATATCAGATGAAAGGACCCAGTCCATACCAGGGCATAATCCATACCTGATGGCAGCTCGTCAGCTCATCCTGGATCATGAATGGAGTAAAGCACTCCCGTTCATCACTATGAGCCTGACTCAGAATCCAGACGATTTTTTTGTATGGTTGTATAAAGGGATCGCTGAACAACACCTGAAGTTGTTTGATGACGCTGAAAAAAGTCTTCGTACTGCAGCAACCTTTGAAAAAACCAAAACTTCTGCGATCTATTTCTTAGCATCTCTGCACTATCAGAAGAGGGAGTATCAATCTTCGTTAGAACTCCTGAATGAGGTGATCCAGAACTCACCATCCCATGTCAGATCCAGATTTCTTGCCGGAATCAATTCCATACACCTCAAAAAATACGATGATGCGATAGGCCATCTGGAACATATCATTGCTGCAGATCCTGATAATTTTCGTGCTCTCTATCTCATGAGTTACTGCCTGGTAACGTCACACAAATATCAGGAAGGACTCTCACTTCTGGATAATCTGCTCGAACAGGATGAATATAACATACCACTCTGGGTGATGAAATCACGTGCCCTTCTCAGTGAAGGCAGATATACAGAAGCACTCTCATCTGCACGACGTCTGCTAAAAATTAGTCCAAGTAACAGTACAGGGATGTTTGTCAGGGTGATGTGTTACATAAAACTTGGCAGATTTGATGAAGCCTTAACCGCGTCAAAGCTGCTGACAAAGGATGATCCATTACATTATATCGGCTGGGATCTGCTCGGTCTTGCATATATGGGTCTTGATAAATATCAGGAGGCACTCGAGCCGTTTGAACATGCATTAAAACTCAATCCCCATGATGAACATGCAAAATCATATCGCATACAGGCACTTCGGAAACTGAAGAGATATGGAGACCTTCTCCAGTTTTATGAGCATGTAACTGAAGAAAATCCTAATGACCTCAAAGCATGGTTCAATAAAGGGGTTCTCCTCCACCGGGCTGGAAGATATGATGAAGCGGTCAGGTGTTATGACTGGATAATTCAAAAAAATCCTGACGATGAGCGATCAATTCTCAATAAAGGCCGTGCTCTTCGATCACTTCACCAGAATTCTGGTGCAATCCAATCTTTTCAGGATGTTATCAAAAATAATCCGGATAATGCCGATGCCTGGTATCATCTGGGCCAGATCTATACAACCCTCGTTCGTCTTCGCGAAGCACTCACCTGCTTTGATCAATCATTGAGGATCAGGCCTGACTTTGTCAAAGCGCTGGTATCAAAAGCCTATGTTATGGATGAACTGGGAATGAAACAACAGGCATTTCAGATAATGAGTAAAGCCCGGAAGATAGACCCCTCAATAAAAAATCAGATTAAAAGTCATTTTGTTCATGACTAAAAGATGAGAGTTACCCCTATCCCCCTTTTTTAAAAAATTAGAGAGCAGGTCTCTCGACAATTCTCGTAACTAATTTTAGAACAGGCCAGATGAGAAGGACCGGCAGCGTTCCAAACACGATGACGACCCATTGAAACACTGACAGCGGAACGGTCCCGAACAACGCCCCCCCATACTGGACGATAAGTACCTGAATGACCAGAATTAACCCCATAATTACAAAAAATACAGGATTACCTCTGAAGATTGGGGGCATGATACCATTGATGCCACGGCATGAGATTCCATTCCAGAGCTGAGCGATCACAAAACCGGCAAAGAAGGCAGAGACCTGCTGTTCAGGCGTCTCCATGTACGGAATTCCAAGTCCCATCGCTGCGATTCCTGCAAGAATAAAGAACCCGGCCGTAATGAGGATCGCCCGGGTCATATAGGGGGTGATAACCGATTCATCACGTGGAATCGGTCTTCTCCCCATTAGAGCCTTATGAGGAGCCTCAGAGCAGAGGGCAAGCGCCGCAAGAGAATCCATAATGATGTTTATCCATAGGAGTTGGATGATGGTAAACGGGGCAGCATACCCGAGCAAGGGAGCTATGAAGGTCAGGATAGCCGCAGAAAAGTTGATGGTCAACTGAAAGACCAGGAACCGCTGAATATTTTCATACAGTGCCCGGCCCCACCACACCGCCTGCTCAATGGTTGGGAACGAATCATCAAGGAGGATAATATCACTAGCTTCCCTGGCAACCTCTGTCCCGGCAATCCCCATCGCAAGACCGACATCTGCATTTCTGAGTGCAGGGGCATCATTAGTTCCGTCACCGGTAACTGCAACAACCTCACCGTTAGCCTGCAGTGCCTGGACAAGAATGAGTTTGTCATGAGGCTGTGATCGAGCCAGGACCTGAAGATCCCCAACGACAGCACGACGTTCAGATTCAGAGAGTTCTCTGAATTCAGGACCGGTCATTACCACCCCGGTGGTAAGGATCCCGGTCTCTCTGGCAATAGCAGTGGCAGTCTCAGGGCTGTCCCCGGTGACCATCTTCACAACAATACCGGCCTTTTTGCAGACCTCAACAGCCTCGGGAACGTCTGATCTGACCTCGTCACGAATACCAACATATCCATCCCAGATCAGGGATGAAGGCTCTGATTCAGGAGTTGGGATCTCTGCATGAGCAAATGCAAGGGTTCGCATCGCTCTGCTGGCAAGCTCCTGCAGATGGGTAAAGTCTGGGAGAGGCGTGCAATCGGCACCGACAACTTCAGGTGCCCCCTTCACGAGTAAAAAATACCGCCCATCAAGAGAGACCACAGTGGACATCTGCTTCTTATGAGAGGTGAAGAATTCCTGGATTACCGGTTCATGACTCTGCCTGACTGCCTGATAGGAGATACCAGCCCGATGCAGCCATCTCAAGAGTGAGGCCTCAGTTGAATTGCCCACAGTAGCCATTTTTCCTTCCCGCTCTTCAAGTTCAGCGGTGCTGTTTACCGCAGCATTGAGCGTTATCCAGCCCCCTTTGGTAGAAGGAACACCCGTGACTTCGTCAGGAACCTCAACCGATGACGCGGCAACCTCCATCTGATTCATCGTCAGTGTTCCGGTCTTATCTGTGCAGATGACGGTCACTGCTCCGACCGTCTCACAGGCAATCATCCGCCTGACCAGACTGGAAGCCCGAGTCATCTTCCGCATCGTCAGAGCAAGTGAAACAGTTACGCTAACCGGAAGACCCTCAGGTACTGATACTACAATGATGACGACGGCAAACATACAGGCATTGAGGAAGAAACTGAAGATCTCAAGGGGAGTGTCAGGAACAGTTCCCAGCACCAGCCCCTGCACCATCACTGATATGATGATGAGGCCTGCCATCGCATATCCGAATTTGCTAATCAGACCTGCCAGTTCTTTCAGTTTTACCTGGAGCGGTGTTTCAGGCCTGGATCCTTCAATAAGAGATGCGGCAATCTCCCCCATCCGGGTAGAATCCCCAACTGCTGCCGCAACAATCTTTCCTCTCCCCGCAGTAATATAAGCCCCTTTAGGGGCAACATCACCAAGGCTCTTCTTCACCGGTTCGGTCTCACCGGTGAATGCTGATTCATCCACCTCAACATCAGCAGAGAAGACAACATATCCATCAGCCGGGACTGCATCACCTGCTTCAAGTAAGATCAAATCCCCAACCACGACCTCCCGCATCGGGATAGTCCCCGGGAGTCCGTCCCTGATAACCTTAACACCCGTATCCTCACGTAGAGCATTCAGAGCGTCAAACTCCCGATTACTTTTAAATTCGGTAAGGAATGCGATTGTAGTAGCTAATATTACTGCCAGTGCGATACCAATGGTATCTATCAGACTGTTCCCCTCAAGAATAGCTACGATTGCCGAGAGAGCAACCGCAACGAGGAGTATCCTGATGATTGGATCATTATATTTCTCCAGATATTGTCTCCAAACCGAAACACGGCGTGGAGGAGTTAATTCATTCTTCCCGAATTTTCCTCTTGAATCGGCTACTTCAGCAGAGGACAGCCCGCCTGCATCATGCCCCGGAATATCCTGTAGTGGAATCATATAGTATTATCAGACGTCACAGTTCATCAGCATAACCCCTGGTATCCCATGATAAGCTATCGGAATGATATCCCACACCCGGCAAATCCCGAATAGATTTGCAAGATGCAGGGTCAGGTAGCTTATTGAATGACAAATCCTTAATGTGCCAAAATACAAAGTACAATCAGAAACATAGATGAGAATGCAACGTGATGCCGGACTCTCCGGCAGGATATTCCTGACCTGGATACTGCTTCTGTTCGTGTACCTGGTATTTATGGGAGTTCTTATGGCCCTTGGGCTTCCTTCCATGTTTATCATCATCATAGCAGTTGGAATCGGGCTGGTTCAGTACTTCTTCTCAGATAAACTGGTAATGATGAGCACCGGTGCCAGGGTGGTAGAGGCAGATGAGGCACCTGACCTTCACCGGATGATAGAGAAGCTATGTTCTGAGGCAGATCTCCCAAAGCCACGCATTGCAATAATGCAATCACCAATGCCAAATGCATTTGCCACCGGCCGAAGTCCCCATCATGCTGTGGTCGCGGTAACAGATTCTATCATGAGTACCCTGAACAAGGATGAACTCGAGGCAGTGCTGGCTCATGAACTCTCTCATATTAAGAATCGCGACATCCTGACGATGACTGTGGCAAGTTTTGTTGCGATGATAGCCTCCATGATTATGAACAACTTCCTCTTTGCATCTCTCTTTAACCGGGAACAGGGAGGAGCATGGATCATAGCAGGAATTGTTGCCGCTATCGTCTGGCTTTTTTCAACAATACTGATGATGGCATTATCGAGGTACCGCGAGTTTGCAGCAGATCGTGGAGCAGCATATATTACAGAAAATCCGGATGCTCTCATCTCAGCCCTGAAAAAGATCAGTGGAAGGATGGAGAGGCTTCCCGTTGAGACCCGGGCTGCTGCTGAAGGGGCCAACGCATTCTATATCATCCCTGCAATATCAGGTCAGAGTTTAGCAGCTCTCTTCTCTACTCATCCAGCCCTCGAGAAGCGAATCGAGAATCTGGAAAAGGTACGGGCAGAGATCCGTGGATACTAATTCCCCCCTTTTTTGAGAGTGCAGATGAGAGTAAACCTTGAAGATACTACAGAACCAGTACTGTACCATATATGCGAAGCACCAGTCTGGGTTTTGCATTGGGACTCTGTCTTCTCTCACTGAGTATCCCTCTGGATTACAACATCGATAAACCAACCATTCCGGGCCAGGAGAGTGGGACTCAGGATCGATCTGGTTCATCCTCTTCAGGTAATCCTTCACCAACCAGGTCAGCCTTCCCTTACTTTCCTGGAGAGGATATGGTTCTGGTGGATTTTGATCAGATTGAACGGATCCTCAGGCAACATCTCCGGGGTTACCGGCGGATTACGGCAAAAAATATCCTGGACCACGAGACACGACGGTCGCTCTATGAGCTGATATGTTCATACCCGGGAATAGACCTGAACGGACTTGTCGAGATGTCAGGTGTCAATGAGAGTACCCTCAGGTATCACCTGGATCGGATTGCAGAAGAGCAGGTGATAACATCAATAACGGTTGGAAAATCGTTTCACTTCTTTGAGAACCATAACAAATTTTCTGATGAAGAGCAACAATTCTTGTCCCGATTCTCTACCGGTCAGAGCGGGAGGATCCTTCAGACGATCCGGGATCATCCCGGCATCACCAGAAGAGACCTTGCAGAATTCCTCGGTATAGCAAGTCCGACGGTTACCAGGACTGTACAACACCTGGCCCAGGAAGGATACATCAGGCTTGTGAAGGAGGGAAAATATACCAGGCATTTCCTTCCCGGACAACCAATGACCCTGGTTCACCGGAGAACTCCTGCATAATATTGAACCAATTATATAAAAAAATCAGATCATTGGGATGAGGATGATAATCCCCATCAGAACCATGACAATCCCAATCATCAGCCGTAACATACTCTTTCTCTCTTCTCTCCATGTATTCACCTTTTCTGGAGCAAGGCCAAAGAATACCAGGAGCAGAATTGCTATTAAGGGAATTATTACGATAATATTGTAGAGTATGAGATACAAGAGTCCGTACGTCAGATCCTTATACAGCATCCCGAGAATGGAGATATAAATCCCTGCAGTGCAGGCCATCCCATAAATGCCAACAAGAACTCCGGCAATAAATCCCCCAGGGATGCTGGCCTTTTTCATGTAAGAAGAGATTAGACCCTTTTTAGATACCGGAATTGAAAGCAGTGGTTTCTGTTCTTTGGATAGACCATCCTTTATCTGTATCAGTCCGGCAATAATGGCAATCGCAGCAGCGAGCAGGGTAAACGATGTAGCGATTCCGGGAAGCTGGATTACTGAGAAGATTGCAAACCCTGATAACAGTCTGACCAGGAAGAAGGCACAGATATACGCAAGGCCAACACACAGAACCATCCTTCGCGTACTGGTGGCCATCAAAGATACCAGCAGAAGAGCCAGGACTAACAGACCACAGGGATTTAGACCCTCACCAATTGCTGCAACCATGAGGACGACAAGATTCATGGAGGATGTTCCCTCAGATGATATCCGACCACCCGATGATCCAGTGGAGGAGAGATTATTTTGAAATGCTTCAACTGTTGAATTGAATTTACTCGTGATATTTACTTCACCCTGAAGAAGAGTATCTCCAATAAATACCGCAGGAACATAGATGGACTCATCGGGAAACATACTTCTGTATTGAGAAAATCGCTCAATATTTGTCTTATTTCCAGTAAGATCATTGAATTCTATCTTGGTTTGTGGATGAGTCTGTGCATACTCTTTGATGAAGGGGAGCACTTTCTGACAAGAACCACAGGTTGGACTATAAAAAAAATGGATCGAATCAGAGTCTTGTATAGAATTCAGAGGAGCGGCCTCTAAAGGCCTACCTGATGAGCCGGAAATATGCGGAACTACTTTTGTAGCGTTTATATCGCTCACAAGCCGATCCAGATTCCGGGTAATATTTTCTTCTCCGTTCAGGTACCGATCTCCAATTATTACCAGAGGCACATGAAGGTGGACATTTCCCAGTTTGTTCTGCATCACGGTAAATTTTTCAACATTTGACTGATTATCAGCCAGGTTATTATAATTTACCCGGACAATTGAGGAGTTTGCTTCATATTCTTTTATAAAAGGAAGCACTTTCTGACAGGAACCACAGGTAGGGTTATAAAAAAAATCCACAACGATATGATTTCCGACTCCATTACTGTCATTGAGGAGTGTACTCCCTGCCTCCGAACCTGCGACTGTTGAGACAGGTCCGCAGCAGATAAAGAGTATTGTGAGAAGGATGGTATAAAACAGATAATTTTTGAGTTTCATCATGATATCCTTGTATATAG
>DATMXW010000037.1:0-9519 GCA_035561295.1 Methanospirillum sp.
GTATCAAAAATAGAAGTGAAAATAAACAAAAATGGCTCGGATCATTGGTATGAAATATCAATTATGAATATTGTATTGCGACCGGCTTCAGTATTTATTGCTGCCATAGCCTCCAATGTGACTGATAAAATAGAGACGAGAAAACAATTACTCGAGAGTGAAGCTATGTACCGGTCACTCTTTGAAAAAGCTCAAATCCCCATTAACGAATCGGATTATTCCCTCTATATAGATTTACTAAACGCTACTGGTGTTCCGATGATCATCTGGGATTCATCCCTGGTAATTACCTGGGTTAGTGATGGATTGAATGTACTCTGTGGCTATTCTGGTTCATATCTGCAGGGAAAAAACCTTAACCTGATCTGTTGCGAAAAAGAGATTATCACGCAAATAACCCGTTTCTCAGCACAGATGAATGAGCAGAATGGTTTTTTTGAAATACCCGTTCTCCACCAGTCTGGTAGGATTAAGCACGTGCGGTGGTATTCCATAAATAAGGTCAGAGCATCTGATGGAAAAGAAAAATATGCAGCAATAGTGCGTGAAATATCTCCATACCCTGTGTTTTAGGGAATTTTTAACAATACTCCATCAGCACCGGTCTGTTTACTCATCCATCCCGATTCCTTCTTCTCTGAACCGGTACATCCCTTTTGGAACATGGATCAGAAATCGTGCTCCTTCTCCTGGCCTGCCCCTCTCATGGATTGAGATATTTGTCACTTCAAGAATCTCCCTGACCAAAAAAAGACCCATCTCATTCTGCCTTCTATAATCCTTCTCAAAGACAACCTCTTTCATAGAATCCGGAATTCCCGGACCATTATCCTCAAAGACTAACGTAAGGCCATCTGAGTCTTCGTAATATGCCAGGGATACACCGGTTGCTCCTTCTGCATGGGTGGCAACATTTTCAGCCAGTGAGAAGAAGACGTTCTCAAGGAGCGGGTCTGCAAATATCTCCAGCCCCTCCACCTCAAGCGTTCGGGAGAGTGCCGAGATGTCAAGGTGGGAGATGCCAAAGAGGAATGTCTGTTGAACATCCTGCCATAATGAGGGTTTTAATCCAAGATTCTGGTAATAATTGGCAAACATGAGTGATTGAGAGATGGTCCTGATTATCTTCTTCTGTTCATCCAGATAGTGTTTGACTTCCTCCTCCGTCGTGACTGCCGTTTCGAGGTCTACATATCCGGAGAGACAGAATACTGCATTCTGAATATCTTTTATCGTGATAGAATTGAGCAGATTAAGCTTTGTATTCGCCCGTACGAGTGCCTCTTCAGCCCTTTTTCTGTCGGTAATGTCCATCAGGGATGCGACACTCTGGGTGGTGCCAGGTATCATATCGATGTTGAGGAAGATGTGGCGTATCTCACCTGAACGCGTAACAAACCTGAATTCGTACTGGGTCAGAGCCTTTTCACGGTTTTTTCGACGAAGATGGTGCTGCTGTTGCATCTCTGCAAGATCTTGTGGGACCACAAATTCTGTCCAGCTCCTCTTCCCCTCAAGATCTTCTTTCTGGTACCCGCAGAGGCAGACGAACTGGGTATTTGCGAGACTTATGGTGGTATCAGATTCAAGGATGGCAATTGCTGTCCCGGTATTTTCAAATACTGTCCGGTATCGTTCCTCGCTCTCCCGAAGTTCCCGGTCTTTTTGATGGAGCTCATCAATATTTGCCTGCAGCTCCTCCTCGGTTGCCGTAAGTTCCTCATAATTTGCCCTAAGCTCCTCTTCAGTTGCGGCTAACTGTTCATATGTAGCTTGAATCTCTTCGTTCTTGCGGGTCAGTTCCTGGAGTTGCTGCTGGAGTTCAGGGTAGTAACTCTTGCGAAGTGATGATTCACCAAGACCGATGATCTTATTTCGTTGGGTATTCCAGTCCTGTGGGTCATCAGAGTGCATGTTCATATATCTGTTCGATATCCTCTATTGTTGGTTGCCGGGGATTTGTTGCCATACAGGGATCACGGAGAGCTTTTTTCGCAAGTTCTGGTATATCCTCTTGCTTGACACCCATATCTCTCAAGGTTTCTGTTATCCCTAATGATTCTCTTAGTACTCGTATGGCTGACAGTATCTTGTTCAGCCCTTTCTCTTTGTTATGAATTGGATTGGTATCATTCATAACCGCTGCGATGGTGTCATACCGCTGCGGACAGGTATCATAATTATACGAGATGACATGCTCTAGCAGGAGGGTATTACATTTGCCATGGGGGAGATCAGAAAATCCTCCAAGACTGTGTGCCATTGCATGAACCGCACCAAGGCTTGCATTGGAGAATGCGAGTCCTGCATAGAGGCTGCCAAGCATGGTCTGGTACCGCAGGTCCAAATTTTTGGGTTCTTTTTGAGCCTGGAGCAGGAATGAATTCATCAGCCTGATCGATTCAAGTGCCTGCAGATCAGTCACCGGTGAACTGGCATTGGATACATATGCCTCAATGCTGTGGGTGATTGCATCCATTCCGGTGTATGCGGTCAGTTCAGAAGAAAGAGTCGTTAAGGGTGCCGGATCGATAAGGGCGATATCAGGCACGATAGCCTTACTGATGATAGCAATCTTCACCTTTCTGGTTGTATCGTTGATAATCGCAAACTGGGAGACATCAGCACTGGTTCCTGCGGTTGTCGGGATACAGATCAGGGGGGGTGATGGAATCGGGACATTATCGACTCCTTCAAACTCCAGAATGTTTCTCTTATTTGATGCAACTATCCCAATCCCCTTTGCGCAATCTATTGGGCTGCCCCCCCCGATAACCACAATTGCATCGCATCCTGATCGTTCATACAGTTCTGCACCGTTCATAACCTCATAATCCCGGGGATTTGGTGTGACATTCTGGAAGATGGTGTACTGGATCCCTTCTTTATCCAGACTTTCAGTTACATCTCGAACCCATCCTGAACTGATGATGAGCGGATCCGTAACAATCAGGACATGCCGTGCACCAAAGTTTTTCGCATATCGCCAGGCGAGCAGGCGTGCATCAAGACCGATAATAAATTCTGGAGCTACAAACTTTCGCAGTTCACCGGTAGTATTGTTCATATAGTACCTTTACCCTGTCTCCTGCGTCTTTTTGATGAACCATGCCATATTCTGCCCAAGTCTCTGCATCGTCCGGATACCCTCCTCATCCTGATCGACAGCGCCCGGTTCAAGGCCAACTCCGAGGTTCCAGTAGGTAGACCCTGCGGTGAACATGTCACTGATCCCAAAGAGATGATTGATAGAATCAAGAGCTGAAACGGCTCCGGCTCTCCGTACTGCGGCGATACCTGCTCCTACTTTCCTGGATAGCAGACCACCGTTTGCGATGGCAACAAACCCTGCCCGGTCTATAAGGGCTTTCGCTTCAGGGGTGATATCTGAAAAGTAGGTCGGAGATCCAATGATGATCCCGTCTGCCTCGATCATTTTATCGATGCAATCGTTTACGACATCCCTGGCAAGAGCACAATGGCGATCCTGCTTCTCAAAACACTTCATACATGCAATACACCCCTGAATCGGTTTTCCTCCTATATGGACCAGCTCAGTTCTGATCCCCTCCCTCTCGAGTTCATCCAGAGCGTATTGAATGAGGCGGCCGGTATTCCCGTCCTTGCGTGGGCTTGAGTTAAATGCTACTACGTACATGAATGAATATTCTCACCAGCAGGTAAAAAAGGATCCATTTCCTGTGCAGAGGCAGATCTCCTTCTTCTCCCCGATATCCAGGTACCTGAACTCTGGTGAACCAGGTTCTCGTGCACCAGAAGAAGGGTATGGGATCTCTCCTATGTGGTGAGATCGGATGAGTTCTGACTTTTATCTGATTGAGGTTCCTGCATCCCGGATAAGGCCACTGATATCGATCCAGATAACCAGTTCCTTCTTACTCTCTCCCCTCTCTCCAATCTCTTTCTTGATAACTCCGAGAATATGGGACTCTTCACCGGCACCATGTGAATTCTGATCGATATCCTTGTGAGAGATCGTCAGAACCGATGTCACCTCATCAACCACAACACCGGTTTTCCCTTCAGTTACTGACTCATCAAGGACAATGAACCGCAGTCCCTCGGCATTGCCGGTGGTCTCTGATTTATCATGAAGCAACTTCTTCAGATCCACCACCGTGGTGATCTCTCCCCGAAGATCGATGATTCCCCTGATATGAGCTGGTGCGTGAGGGAGGGGGGTTATCTTGGAGGCTTCTACGATCTCTCTGACGTCAAAGAGATTTACGGCGTATTTATCGCTTCCGAGAATAAATTCAACAACCTGGACCTCTTCAGTTGATTCAGCCGGGTTTTGTGCGGCTGACCGCATAATTGAGCTTGCGTCTGTCATGTTACACCTGGAATTTATTTACTTCATGGGAAACCGCTTCAACAATACTATTAAGATTAACTACAATATGACTTATCTGATCTGCTGCTGCCGATGCTTCTTCAGTTGCGGCTGCTGCTGATATCGCTTCCTCTGAGGTATTCTTAATATATGTTGATACTTCTCCGATGCTGGCAGTCACTTCCTGAACTGATGCCGCTTGTTCCTCACTGGCTGATGCGACATCCATTGCACTCCTGCTGATCTCCTCGATGGTCTCTCCGATCTTCTGGAATGCAACAAGCGTCTCTCCCAGTGCAGCCGATCCCTCATTGACCGTTGTTCCTGCCCGGCCGATTGCACCATTTGCATTCTCGGCCTTCTTCTGCAGGTTGGTTATCATGTCAGCAATATTTTCAGCAGAACTTCGCGAGTCCAGTGCCAGGGATTTGACTTCTGCTGCAACAACTGCAAATCCCCGTCCTGCTTCTCCTGCCCGTGCTGCTTCAATTGCTGCATTGAGGGCGAGGAGATTTGTCTGATTGGCAATATCGGTAATAACCTTGACGATCTTGCCGATCTCCCTCATCTGGTCGTTTATCTCATGGACAAGGATCCCAACCTCATCGGTAGACTCGGTGATCCCTTTCATAGCAGTCTCTGTCCGCCCGGCAAGTTCCATCCCGGTCTTTGATATCCTATTAGCCTCTTCAGCAGTTGATGACACCTGTTCGGCACGCCTGGAGACTGACCCTACGGTGGCGCTCAAATCTTCCATTGCCTGGAGGATCTGGGTGACTCCCTCTTCACCTTCATTTGCATTCTGGCTGACCCGGCTTGCATTGATGGCGATACGGTTTGATCCTGATGCGACATCCTGGATACTTGCGGCTGCCTCTTCAGCATTTGCTGTCAGGTCGACGACCTTTTTGTCGATCACCTGAATGGCATCGGTGATCTGGATCCCGATATTATCAAGGGCACCTTTAAAGACAAGCCAGTCTCCAGCCAGGTGAAGAGATGGGTTTATTCGCGTTCTGAAGTTATAGTGAGCATAATCAGTAGACACCCGGAGTGCCTCCTCTATTGGGGTGATTACACTGTCAAGGGTGCTATTAACTCCAGAGACGATCTTCTGGTAATCTCCCTTATGTCTGGTTGTATCTGCCCTGATCTTTAGGTTTCCTGTCTGTGCTGCATCAGAGAGCATCTGTACATCTGCTATCATGAGTGAGAGGGCATTGGTCGCCTGGCCGAGACTTTTGTTCACCTGGACAAAGAGTTCTGAGGCTTCTCTGGTGTGTTCGTCTGCAGGTTCTACGGTATAATCTAGATGGAGATCCCCCCGAGCCAGTTTCTCAAGGTTTGCTGCGGTATGGTCTACCTCTTTGTGAAGATATTTACTCACCTTTACAAGATCGGTAATATCAGTGACAACCTCGACATGACCAATCCGTTTTCCCTGTGCATCGGTAACATAGGCACAATCGACGTTAAAGTGTCCTCCAAACTGTTCGAATTTTGTATTGGAGAATCCGGCCCTGAGTCTGGTGATCCCACATTTATCAGTATTGCAGATACCCGCTCCCCATTCACTACATGTATGACCTTCGATATCCTTGCGGCTGACCTTGAGCATCCCTTCTACTGCTTTGTTTACAAAGGTCCATCTACTATCCATATCGGTGACGGTTATTGGAAATGGGACTGCATCAAGAATAGACTCATACCATGCTGCTCTGTTCTGCATGGTCTCTACCAGGTTATTTACTACTCGTGCAATCTCTTGAAGGTCAGCAGGAAGCCCATCAGGACGCACTCTCTCCTGATAGGATCCCTTCCCGATTCCGATGAGAACTTTTTCAATCTGCTGAATAAGAACCCCGGTACTGTCTGATGGTGTATCTGACGAACTACCCATATTATGGCCCCAGTTGTGACCCGAATACACCGGATCTACCCTTTATGAACAACATAGTCGAAGTAATAGGATAAATAGGTACTGCCAGGCTAGTAATGCCCGCCAGCAGGATCAGGTTCTCACACGCTCCCTTTTTGTATCCTCTCCTTTCATCAGCAGAGATATGTTCAACCATGATTAACCCTTCGTTCTGGGGATATATTCTTTAGAATCGATGGAATACTATTTCAGGAAAGGCTCTCTGAAACATTGGGGGGCTATCCCCCCGGTTACACTTTAAACCGTCCCATCTCCTGGTTGATTCGTTCTGATGCCGCTGCCACTGATGAGATTGAACGTGAGATCTGATCAAGGGCTGCTGATGTCTCTTCGGTTGCAGCAGCTGAAGCGATGGCTTCTTCAGCAGTTTTGACCACATGGGACTCAAGTTCATGAACACTCGCCGTGACCTCCTCAACAGCCGCAGCCTGCTCTTCTGCAGCAGCAGCAACCGTAGCGGTATTCTCTGATATTGCCTGTATCTCTTTTACAATCAGCGAGAATACTTCAAGCGTCTCACGGACTGTTTCATTACCAATTTGCACTTCATGTGATGAACGGTTCATTGATTCACTGGCAATCCCTGATTGTTTCTGCAGTGTTGAGATCATGGCTCCAATCTTCTCGGCAGAATGCTGGGACTCGACTGCAAGGGCCTTAACCTCTTCAGCAACGACTGCAAACCCTCTCCCGGCATCTCCTGCTCGTGCAGCTTCTATTGCTGCATTTAACGCGAGGAGATTAGTCTGGTCAGCGATCTCACTGATCAGGTTGACTATCTGACCTATCTGTGTCATCTGCTCTGCCATACCGGTCATAGTAGTACTACTCTCCTCAATCGAGGATATGATCTGCTGCATCCCCTCCTCTGCCTGCTTTGCAAGTTTTGCCCCCTTAATTGAGAGATCATCGGTGGTGTGAGATATTGATGCAACATTGTCTGTCATCTCTGCGACATGGTTGATATTCATGGAGAGATCATTCATTGCAGCCAGGATCTGGCTTACTCCTTTCAGACTGGTATCAGCAAGACTGCTGACCTGTGTTGAACTCTCGGCAAGTTTTCCTGAGCTGGCAGAGACCTCCTGGACTGATGCAGTTGTCTCCTGGACTCCACTGACCACTGACTCTATCTGCCCTTTAACCTCCCTGACTGCGGATCCACTCTGTTCACCGATCCGGTTTAGGGCATCTCTGAAGGGAACAAATGCACCTGATACCGATATCTTTGGGTCAAACCTGGCTGTGTAATCACCAGTTGCATATACTCCTGCAAGATCCATCGCTCCGTTGATCGGGTGAATCACCGCGTCAAGGGTTGCATTAATTCCGGTAATGATCTTTTTGAATTCGCCCTGATACTGGGAAGGATCCCCCCTGACCATGAGTTCACCCTCTGTTGCCCGGTCTGCCAGATTATTGACGGTCTCTGCCATCAGCCTGATAGTGTTCTCCATGGTGACCATGGATGATCCCAGGGTATCCTGATCTGAAACAACTGGTATTCTGACTGAGAGATCTCCGGCAGCTATTCCATCAGCTGCCTGTGCTTTTCCCTGCAGGTTATTCAGCATCCGCCTGAATGCGTCAGCAAGCCTTCCAATCTCGTCAGACCTGATAATATTGACCTCATGCATCAGATCTCCTTCTGCAATACTGTCAGCATAATTGGTGATCTCCTCGATGGGTCGTGTAATTCCTCTGGCCGCAAGATACAGTATTGTCAGGCCGATTATCGCACAGATGGCACCAATCAGAATCAGGGTATAGAGGTTTGTTCGTGCCTGGGCTGTTGCTACATCAGTCGGGACGGTGATGATGACAGACCAGGGTTTATCTGAGTTGCCGCTATATACCGGGGTGAATGCGATGATCTCACCTCCTGTTTCTGTGACTGAGTTTTCTCCTGCCTGAATCCGGGTGAGTACTGTCTCGGCATCACCTGAAAACGGAAGGCCTGCATCTTTCAGATTTTTACTGATACTCTCATCATACCCGGTCGCTCCGGTGACGACCCCCTCGTACGAGATGATATACATCTTTGTTGTTTTATTGTAGGAATCGATGGCGTTTGCAAAACCCTGGATATTGTCGAGGGGAACATCGATCCCAGAGATACCGAAAAAGGTATTGTTGATGATGATGGGGGCCACTATTGAGGAGAGTAGGATCTTTCTTCCCTGGATGTCCCAGGGGAATGGCTGCGTAACCACATCCCTGAGTGTCTTTTTTGGAATCTGATAGAATTCACTCCCTTCCTCCCCCTCGTGGTAGTTGTATACATGATCAATGATAGGGGTGCCCTGGGCATCCCGGGAGTAATATGCCATGAACGCCCCTGATTCATCTGTACCTGGCTTTCCAATATACTCCGAATCCTTACCATCCCAGGAGTCTGGTTCCCAGACGATGTATATGCCATTATAATCCGGATTCTCCACCATCAACCCCTGAACCATTGCCTGGACCTGTTCCCGTGATGGCTTATTACCTGATGTGAATGAACCAGTGAGGGACTGTGCAATTGTCTTGTCAATCAGGAGTGCTTTCTCAAGGCTGGCCTTTAATTCCCCTGCCTGTTCAATGGATATTCCTTTAACATCCCTGATAGAACTCTGCACTGATGCAGAGTACTGGGTACTGCCTGCATATGCGATAATCGCGATGGACACGATAAGCAGAGCGATCGCTCCAAAGAGGAGGATTTCGTATCTGATTGAGTTAAATCTGAATGCTCTCATGATATCACCAGCGGATAGAAAGACATTAGGCTAATATCCCGGATACCCGGATATCGCTCATATCGAGTATCAGAAGGCGTAATTTCTTGTCTCTCATCTATCCATAGCCTTGTCCATATTTATAGGTTTTTTCAGTTACGCGATCTGAATTACCGAGAATGGGGAATTGTGCGTCATTGACCTTGAATCAAGGGATTTATCAATCGTTCCTGATTGATACCAGTATCGTTTTTTACCTGAAAGAGAGGTCTCTGGTGATCAAAAGTCGTCTTCAGTCTCCTGATTATTCCTATCTGGTTGTATCACTATCCACCGAGTGAGTCAGAATTGTGGGCTGGAATCCACTGGTCTGAAGAGGGATCTTGTGCCGCTCTGATACCTTCTGATATGTCGTACATACTAGATATTCATAATATCCTCAATTTTTTCTGAAGAATCTTTTCTCAAAAAAAATATCCCTAATGCTGGAATGTAGGTATTTCATC